>JAQUJY010000011.1:0-10316 GCA_028680705.1 Bacteroidales bacterium | reverse complement strand
GTAATTAAAAAACTTCCTGTAAGTAAAAGAATGCTTATAATTGAAAGAACTTTAAAAACAATTAGAGAAAGTGAGACAAGGAAAAGGATGGTTAAAGCTGCCGAATCTCTTTTTGAAGACTACAAGAATGACAAGGAATTAATTGCTTTTACTCAGCTTGACTTTGAAGAGTTCTATGAAACAAAGTGAAGTTTGGTTAATCAATCTCGACCCAACAATTAGAGCAGAAATTAAGAAAACAAGACCTGCAATTGTTGTTAATGATAATTCTCTTGGAAAACTTCCCTTAAAAATTATTGTACCACTGACAGATTGGAAAGAAAGGTATAAAATAGCACCTTGGATGGTTTATATAAAAACTGACACCACAAACAATTTATCAAAAGAATCAGCTGCTGATTGTTTTCAAATCAGTTCAATATCAGAGGAATAATTCATAAAGAAAATTGGAAGAATATCACCAAGCAATCTCGAAGAGATTACAGAAGCACTGTCGAAAGTTTTAACAATCGAAAACTATTAATAACTTACCCCAATAAGAGTGGGTGGTAAGTTTCAGGTTGTCATGAGATTAGAGGTCGTTCCCGCTTTTTCGTAGCGTGGGATAATGAATCGTTTCAACCTCCCACACTTTCCAAACCCCACTCGTTGAAGCCTATCTAAACAGAACATGGATAAAGAAAATATTCAACAAGAACAACCCAACAACCCGTTGCACGGGGTGAAACTGATAACCATACTAGAGGTACTAGTGGAAAGGTATGGTTGGGAAAAATTAGCAATGAAAATTAATATCAACTGCTTTAAGGATAACCCTTCAATTAAATCTAGCCTAACGTTTTTAAGAAAAACACAATGGGCAAGAGATAAAGTTGAACGCCTTTATCTTGATTTAGAAAACAAAAGGAAATAGGCTACATCAAAACGTAGTTTAGCCAGGTGTTAGAAATAAATAGCTATAAAATTACACTGCAGTTTAGTAACAAATAGAAATACAATACACTAAATGTTAAAAGAAAACCAAGAACAAAAAAATACTCCCAACGATAACCTTATAACCTCGTTTCTCAATAAGTTTGAAATTACAGCGCTAAACCCAATGCAGGAGGAGGCCTGTAAAACCATACAATTAAAGTCGGATGTGGTATTGCTTTCGCCCACAGGAACGGGTAAAACCCTGGCTTTTCTACTACCTTTAATAGGAACACTTGATATAGATTGCTCAGAGATTCAGATTCTGATACTTGTTCCCTCGCGTGAATTGGCTCAGCAAATTGAGCAGGTAACTCGACAATTGGGTTCTGGTTTTAAGGTAAATGCTGTATATGGAGGGCGCTCTGGTACGCTCGATAAGATTGATTTAAAGCATAAACCTGCAATTCTTATTGGTACACCTGGTCGAATAGCCGACAGGTTTAGAAGGGATAAATTTCCTTTGGAATTTATTAATACCCTTATTCTTGATGAGTTTGATAAATCATTGGAAACAGGTTTTGAAAAAGAGATGGCCGAGATTGTTGAAGCGCTTCCCAATGTGCAGCAAAGAATTTTAACCTCGGCAACAAGCGATGTTAAAATACCCGATTTTGTTGGGTTGAAAAGGCCCGTTTTTATCAACTATCTTCACGAAGGAATTTCTCAACTAACCATAAAAACAATTCTGTCGCCCGAAAAGGACAAGCTAAAAACGTTGGGAAAAGCACTTGCTTTTATTGGTTGCCAACCTGGAATTATTTTTTGCAATTTCAAGGATGCATTGGAAAGGGTAAGTGATTTTTTAACAGAGAATCATATTGAACATGAATGCTTTCATGGAGATATGGAACAAGTTGATAGGGAGCGAGCGCTAGTTAAGTTCAGAAATGGTACAAACCAACTTCTTTTGGCAACCGATTTGGCCGCTCGTGGGCTTGATATTCCTGAAATAAAATTTATTCTTCACTATCACCTACCGCCACGCAATAAAGAGTTTACCCACAGAAACGGACGTACTGCACGTATGAATCGCGATGGCATTGCCTATATTCTGCACTGGAGAGGCGAGGAACTCCCAGATTATATTAAGGAAATTGCTCCCGAGAATCTAGATATTGAAGAGCAACAAAAAGCAACGCTTTCTTCCCCAGTAAAATGGAAAACCTTATACATTACAGGCGGAAGACGAGATAAAATATCAAAGGGAGATGTAGCCGGATTATTCCTTAAGCAGGGTAAAATTCAAAAAGAGCAGCTGGGTGTTATTGAGCTCAAACAGGATTGTACGTATGCTGGTGTACATGCCGAAATAGTTGAAATACTTGTACAAAAAACCAATAATAGCAAGCTTAAAAACAAGAAGGTAAGAATTAGTATCATTTGATAACTTGCTCTAAATTAAGTTCATGTTGAAAGAAAAAAATCACCAAATAAAAACAACCCTTCATCCTCGGAATAAAAATCGAGAACGATACGATTTAATTGCCTTAGTAAGGGTTAATCCTAAACTAGAAAAACATATAACACGAAATAACTACGGGGAAAATTCGATTGACTTTTCAAATCCTGCCGCTGTAAAAGTTCTAAATAAATCATTGCTAAAGTATCACTATAAAATAGAATACTGGGAGTTTCCCGATAAAAACTTATGTCCCCCAATACCTGGCCGGGCCGATTACATCCACCATATTGCCGATTTACTAGCTGAACATAATACTGGAATAATTCCAACTGGAGATAAAATTACATGTTTTGATATTGGTACAGGGGCTAGTTGTATTTACCCTATTATTGGCGTTACAGAGTATAATTGGTCGTTTATTGCTTCTGATATTGACCCAAAATCCATTAAATCGGCCAAGAATATTGTTACCCGCAATTCATCACTTAAAAATAAGGTTGAATGCAGACTGCAAAAGAATCCAAAAAATATTTTTTACGGCATAGTGGGGAAAGAGGATAAAATTGACCTATCAATATGCAATCCTCCGTTTCATTCCTCTGTTGAGGATGCTCAGAAAGGAACACAACGAAAGGTTAAAAACCTAACAGGGAAAGATGCAGTAAACCCCACCCTTAATTTTGCGGGAGTTAGCAATGAACTTATTTATGCTGGTGGAGAGTATAAGTTTATTCAGAACATGATTAAAGAGAGTAAAAAATTTGCCAAAAACTTTTGCTGGTTTTCAACCTTAGTGTCAAAGCAATCTAATTTAAAGGGAACATATAAATCATTAGAAAAACTTGAAGCCAAACAAATCAGAACCATACCAATGGGGACTGGAAATAAATCTACTCGAATTGTGGCATGGACATTTCTTTCTGAAGAAGAGCAAAAGGAGTGGGCAAAAACAAGGTGGTGAGCGAGATTAATCTAAAGTTATTTATTTTAGCAATCAATGGAGGAGTTATGTTGAAGCCATCGGTTTTGGAGAGACTAAATGTGTAATGATAGATTGCTTTTCTCGACACAAAGCGTCGATATCGCTTACTTACCGCCTGCCTGTCGGCAGACAAGGCAAACAGGGCAGCTAATAATGCAATAGTATTCTAGGAAATTATAACGGATAATCATAATAGTCAAATTGTATTTTTTCTAAAAAAAATCATCATGGTAAATCTTCGTCGACCAAGCAGATACTCGCGGAACTCAAACTTTAGTACAAGGTACTTTTCGTTGCTTATTGCAGCAACCATGGCGTTGATACTTTGGGCTTACCAGAAAATCTACTATCAAAAGGCCTCTCTTTTACTTTTAATATTGGCAATTGTTTTAGCTGCATTAGCCTTTGGACTTGCCATTTTCCATATTGTTACAATTTGGCGAAAAAGCAAAAATGGGGATTAGGAGATAAAGATTATACCTTTTTAGTTACTCTCTGTTTCTGAGGTGATGTTTTACCTTGCGAAGGGCGGGAATAAGTCTTGCATCAACTCGGGTTCGCAGCACGGATGCTCAGGCACAATGTTTTACATTTCCTGGGTTTTAAATGCAGCAATAGGTTCGATCTTCCAGTAGCACTGACCTAATTATTCTCGGGGATTAATGTCATAACAATGATTTTTTGTAATATTGTAGGATATGCAGAATTTACAATAAGTTGATATCTAACCTTTTTGAATTATAATACCATTAGGATGAAATTTGTTGGAGCACATGTTAGCGCAGCGGGTGGTGTTGAGAATGCACCCATAAATGCGCATGAGATTGGGGCTAAGGCCTTTGCACTTTTCACAAAGAATCAGCGGCAATGGGTAGCAGCCCCGTTAACCGATGAGAGCATTAAAAAGTTTAAGGAGAATTGCCAAAAGTATGGGTACAAGCCCGAACATATTTTGCCACACGACAGCTATCTTATAAATTTGGGCCATCCCGAGGAGGGTGCGCTTAAAAAGTCGAGAGACGCATTTATTGATGAGTTAAAGCGATGCGAACAGTTGGGCTTAGACAGGCTAAACTTTCACCCTGGGAGTTCACTGGGTAAGATAAGCGACGAACAATGCCTTAAAACCATTGCAGAAAGTGTTAATATGGCATTGAATCACACTAGCGGAGTTATTGCTGTAATCGAAAACACATCGGGGCAGGGGAATAATCTGGGGTATAAGTTTGAGCACTTAGCTGCTATTATTAGTGGCGTTGAGGATAAATCGCGGGTTGGTGTTTGCATAGATACATGCCATGCTTTTACAGCTGGTTACGACATTAGAACAGCTGGCAAATACCGAAAAACGTGGGAGGAATTTGAAAGGATAGTGGGTTTTGAATACCTGAAAGGTATGCACCTTAACGATAGCAAGAAAGAGTTGGGTAGCCGTGTTGACAGGCACGATAGCATTGGCGAGGGGTTTATAGGTATTGAGGCATTTGAGCGGATTATGAACGATAGCCGATTTGATGGGATTCCGCTAATTCTTGAAACCCCCGATCCAGTTATATGGCCTCAAGAGATTAGGATGCTATATGCCATGCAAAAATAGAATGAGAAAAGCGGCTTAAAAAGAGCCGCTTTCTTATTTTAATACATTAGCTTATCCTCTAACAGCAATAGCAATTATTTTTTCAATATTGCCCTCATTATCAAGCACTGGCGAGTAGGTTTCGTTAAGGGTAAGCCTAGCACCACCAACGGTACCCTTAAAAACCCTTTGACGAATTATGCCCTTGCGCAAATCGTCCCAGAATTGCTGATAGCTGGCATCGTCATCAGATTTTGCTCTAAAGAGTTCCTCATGATGCTTGCCCGTAATATCATCAGCCGATTTGCCAAGCACTGCTTTAAGCGGATCGTTAATTCTGAGAATAATCCCATCCGTTGAGTACTCTACAAGGAATGTGGTTGAATCGATTGCCTTTACAATGGCCTGATATTCTCCCTCGTGTGAGATTGTCTGGCTCTTGAGTTTCTCTGCTTCATCGGCAAGTTTTTGTGCTTTGAGTTCAGCTATCTTTAGATCGGTAATGATTTTGCTAATACCCCATGTACCAACAACTTCGCCTTTTGTGTTGATTAGAGGCATTTTTGTAGCCGATACCCATTGCTCTTTGCCATCATCGAACTTTTCGTGAACAACGTTATCTACAATAGATGTTTTTGCCCTCATAATTTCTTGCTCTTCGGCGAAAAATTTCTCAGCATTTTCTTTTGCGTGGAAATCAAAGTCAGATTTTCCAACTAACTCCTCAGGGGAGTCTGCGTTGAATAGTTTAACCATCGATTTACTAATGCGGATAAAATTGCTGTTTTCATCCTTAAAGTAGATATAGTCGGGGATATTCTCCATTAGTGCATTCAGCAGTGTAATCTCTTGATGCAGCTGATCTTGTATTTGTTCCTGTTCATGTTGTTTTCGCTCCATTTCTTCCTGTGTCGCCTGAAGTTCCTCCATATTTTGGCGCACCTCTTCTTCCTGAGCAAGCATCTCCTCGGCCTGCTGCTGCGATTTGGCTAATAGTTCAGTAGTACGTATGTTTATTTTTGTGCTCGAAAGCGTAGCGGCGATGCTTTCGGCAAGTTTCTCAATAAACTCAATCTCAAACTTTTCATAAACCCTAAACGATGCTATTTCAATTACGCCCAAAATTTCGTCGTTGTTTTTTAGGGGAACAAGCATTAGGCAGCGCGGACGATCCTTGCCCAAACCACTGCTTATGTTGATGTATGTTTCGGGCACATCGGTCATAAAAATTGTTTTGCCCTCCTTAAAGCAACGACCAACTAAACCCTCTCCAAGTTCAATGGTTTTCTCAAGAAACTTTCTGCGATCGAATGCATAACAGGCTGTCATTTCGAGGAACGGGTGATCCCTATCGTTGTCGTTAATTACAAATATACCGCCTTGATTCGATTTTGTATAATCAACAAGGTTTTTTATTGTATTGAATGATAGTTCATTAAGGTTGTCATTGTTTTGGCGAAGAATATCGCCAAATGTGGCCATTCCTTTAGTGGCCCAGTTTAACTTTTCCTCTTCGGCTTTACGTTCAACCTCAAATTCTTTTGCTTTTTTAAGATTTTTTTGCATCGCAATAAGCGATATGCCAAGCTGATCCTTTTCGCCCAAAAGTTTGTATTCCGCATCAAGGTTTCCCTTGCCAATTTCAGTGGCAAACTTTTCGGTTAGGTTAAGCCCCTCAATCAGCTTGTTAACAGAACTAGCCATTTCCTCAATTTCATCACCGCTAACTATTGATAGCTTTTTGCTTTGGTCGATGTTCCCTTGAGCCATATCATTAAGCACACTAGTGGTTTGCAGAATTGGTTTAGTGATAGATTTTGCAACATAGAAAAGTACTATGGAAAGTATTGTTATTCCAAGTAATGCAACAAGAATTCCGCTTAAAAGAGAGTTTCGTGCATCAACGGTAATTTCGCTATAGGGTATTGATATTCCAACAGCCCATTGTGCTGGTGAATTACCAATTTTAATAGGGGCAATTATACTAAGGTAGCGGTTGTCGTCCTCGTGCCAATCAAAACTATAGGAACTGCCGCGCCCAACCTTTTGCACAATACCGTGTTGCATCTCAATATTGGGGTAAACTTCTTGAAATGGTTTGCCCGTGTTAAGTCTATTTGAGTGAACAACGAGGGTACTATTGTTCGAAAGTAGAAATGCTTGTGTGTTTGGATATGGGTTAATCTGCTCAATGGTTTCCTGAAATTTTTCAAGCATAATATCAACACCTGCTAGACCAACAAAATTGCCTTCGTTCCGAATGGGGACGCAAATGCTGGTTAGCAAAACTTCATTAACCTTATCGAAACTGTCAGAATAAGGATCGAGAACAACCTCTTGATTTTGGCTTTTGGCTTTGTAGTAGCCGCTTGTAACCACATCCCCAGTAATATCTTTAGGCTCAATTAAAAGTTTACTAAAACCATTTTCCATAAAAGCAACCACCGATCTTCGACCATAACTTTTTGAGTAGTTAGGTCGCGTAGCAAAGTGCTCAAGATTGTACCAAACCGACACGTAACGTGGATTTTCTTGAACCAGACGCTTGGCTATGTCAAAATAGATGCTGTCTCTGGTAATTGAATCGTATTTGTAATACCCTTGTAACGAATGAGCCAATGCCCTCGAGAAGCCTATGTCGAGATCAAGTTCCGATTGGATTTGGTTGACAACTTTTCCTGAGTAGCTTATGGCTATTTTATGGGCATCGTTTATGGCCATTCTGTAGGTTCTGAATTGGATGTAAATGCCAATAGCAGCCAAAACGCCAATGGAGGTAGCCAGAATGTATACAAGCATTTTTGTTCTAATGCTCATTTTTAGTGGAATATTCATATTGCAGAGTTAGTTTTCAGGCTCTCAAAGTTAATAAGATGCTATAGAGATATATCGTTGTTACCTTTAATTATTACGGTTAAAAATACGAAATGTTTTTTTAGATGTGCAATCAAAGCAGTTTTTTCGCCAACAGAAAATTACAACATTGCTGGTATGGTACTCAAAAAACATTAATTTAGCATCAAAATCTATTACCGAATTATAAAACTTTGGGTATGGTAAGCATTTATCGAATTTTCTCACTTTTGTTAGTGCTTCAATGTTGTTTTAATTTTACAGTATGCGGACAGGATTTACCCAGCAGTAGTAATCCCCTTCAACGCTCAGTAGAACTAACCCTCACTAGTCCTGATACAGCTGTTTTTTATGCTCTACAAGCCATTGTAAAGTCTCAAGAGGCTGGCGACAATCAAGAATTAATGAAAGCTTATCACCAATTGGGTTACATATACTACAATCAGAATAAATTTGATGAGGCTGAAAAGTATTTTATAAACTCAAGTCGCATAGCTAAATCTGACAACTACCCCGATGGGCTTGCACTTGCCTATAACCGCTTGGGTAACGTCAATCAGCTTACAACGAATTATCTTAAAGCTCTCGATTTTTATACCAAAGCCTTAACGCTTAATAAAACTCAGGATAATAAGCCCGAAATTGCTCGTACGCTGGTTAATCTGGCAAACGTGTATGGGGTTATTGGACAGTACCAGAGGTCGATTGAATATTTTTTAGAGGCGATGAATACTCACGAATCTAGTGGTGATAAGGATGGATTGGGTTGGACATCGTTGGGAATTGCAAGGCTATTCAAGAAGTTAGATTTGCTCGATCGTGCCATGCAGTATGCCGAGAATGCCTTGCGCTATTATCAGGAAGTTCTAAAAGAATCGGGCAATAGTATAGGCGTTACCCTTTCGCTTAATGAGATAGGGAGTATTTATCATAAGCTGGGCGATTTCCCCAAAGCGCTGGAGTACACAAATAGGGTTTTAGATATTAACAGATCCAACAATAATTTGCATGGTCAGTCGGCCAACTATCTAAGCCTTGGAGTTATCTATCTAGATATGCATCAAAACCAGTTTGCTAAGGTGAACCTATCGAAAGCGCTAGTGCTGAAAGAGCAGGTTGCCGATAGTATTGATATTGCTCCATTGTATCGCTATTTAGGGCAAATAGAAATGGAGGAAGGGCGGTTAGATGCTGCAAATATATATTTTGCTCAAAGCCTTAGTTTTGCCAAGCAGCATAGGCTTTTGCCCGATATTAGTGAGGCATACCTCAGCTTATCGCAAGTTTATTCCAAACAGGACAATTATCGGAGGTCGTTAGACACCTATATTAATCATATTGCTTATAAGGATAGCCTAAACTCAAACGATATTTCGCGATTAGAGATGCAGTATGAGTTTGAAAAACGTGAGAAGGAACAAGAGTTGATGGCAAAGCAACGGGAGGCGCTTCAAGAGGCTAGGCTCGATAGGCAAAGGGTGGTGCTGATTTTCTTTGTGGTGGCATTTTTACTGGCGGGTGCATTGGCGGGTTTTATCTTTTATAACTACCGAGAAAAGAAGCGAATTAATTTTGTTCTGCTTGAGCAGAATAATGAGATAAGCAGGCAGAACAGGGAGATAGAGAGCCAGAAAGAGGAAATAGAGCAGCAAAGAGACTTTGTTACTAAGCAGCGCGATCAGATAGCCGAACAACAACGTCAGATTACCGATAGCATTACCTATGCAAGTCGCATTCAGAGTGCTGTTTTGCCAGGTGAAATGATGCTAGAGAAGTTGTCTTGGGAATCGTTTGTATTTTATAAACCAAAAAATATTGTTAGCGGCGATTTTTACTGGGCAACAAAGTTAATGAATGGTAATGTGCTTTTGGCTGCAGCCGATTGCACAGGACACGGGGTGCCGGGTGCATTTATGAGCATGTTGGGAATTACCCTTTTAAGGGAAATTTCGAGTAGGCCAGAGATATTAAGCCCTGCCGATATGCTTACGAAGCTAAGGGAGATGGTCATCATGTCGCTAAATCAGCAAGGGGGGAAAGTAGATCAGGCAGATGGGATGGATATGACAATCGTAATTATTAATCCCAATACCCTCGAAATGGAATTTGCTGGTGCTTACCTTTCAGCCATTGTTGTTAGACAAGGAAACTTTAATGTCTCTGCTGAATCACAAAACCCAAGAGTGAGTCAGCAAAATGGAATATCGTTACTGGAACTACGGGGCAATAAAATGCCTATTGGTCACCATTTATTCGTCTCAGAGCCCTTTACCAATTTAAGCCTACAGCTTAATAAGGGCGATATGCTTTATCTTTTCTCCGATGGATATGCTGATCAGTTTGGAGGGGAGAGGAACATTAAGTTTTTACTCCAGAATTTCAGAACGCTTTTAATGGATATATGTGCTCTTGATATTAACGAACAAAAGGAAACTCTGGTAAAAACCATTGAAGAGTATCAAGGCGATAAAAAGCAGGTTGACGATATGCTGGTGTTGGGTGTAAGGCTTAGCTAGTGCAGTTTATTT
>JAQUJY010000079.1 GCA_028680705.1 Bacteroidales bacterium | reverse complement strand
TGGCCACGGGTGAGGGGAAAACCCTTGTTGCAACACTTCCCGTATATCTAAATGCAATTGCTGGCCTGGGCGTTCACATAGTTACCGTTAACGATTACCTTGCACGTCGTGACTCCGAGTGGATGGGGCCATTGTACGAGTTCCATGGTCTCTCAGTAGATTGTATTGATAAGCATCAACCCAACAGCGAGGCAAGGCGAAACGCCTATTTAGCCGATATTACCTTTGGAACAAACAATGAGTTTGGTTTCGACTATCTACGCGATAATATGGCCATTGAACCTGCCGATTTAGTGCAGCGTAAGCACCACTATGCCATTGTCGATGAGGTTGACTCAGTACTTATTGACGATGCTCGTACTCCCCTTATTATTTCTGGTCCAGTTCCAAAGGGTGACGAACAGATGTTTCAGGAGTACAAACCCAAGGTTGAAAAGTTAGTAAGTGTACAACGCAATCTGATTACTCAGCTGCTTACCGAAGCTAAAAAGTTAATTGCTGAAGGCAAAAATGAGGAGGGTGGAAAAATTCTGTTAAGAGCATTTAAGGGGTTTCCAAAGTATAAGCCTACAATTAAGTACCTCAGTGAGCAAGGGATTAAGGCACTACTCCTTAAGACCGAGAACTTTTACATGCAGGAGAACAACAAAAACATGCACATTGTTACCGATGACTTGTTTTTTGTTGTTGATGAAAAACAAAACTCGGTAGAGCTTACCGAAAAAGGTATAGACCTTATCACCAGTGCATCGGAGGATTCGAAGTTTTTTATACTACCCGATATTGGGAGTGAGATTGCCGATATAGAGAAGCAGAATTTAGCCCCTGAAAAGCTGATAGAGGTAAAAGAGGAACTAATACGCGATTTCTCTATCAAGTCTGAAAGGGTACATACTGTTCACCAACTGCTTAAGGCGTACACAATGTTTGAGATTGATATTGAGTACGTTGTTATGGATAATAAGGTAAAAATTGTTGACGAGCAAACTGGTCGTATTCTCGATGGGCGCCGCTATTCCGATGGGCTGCATCAGGCCATTGAGGCAAAGGAGAACGTTAAGGTTGAAGCCGCAACTCAAACCTTTGCAACGGTTACACTTCAGAACTACTTCCGTATGTATCACAAGTTAGCGGGTATGACGGGTACTGCAGAAACTGAAGCAGGTGAATTATGGTCAATCTATGAACTCGATGTTGTTGTTATTCCAACTAACCGACCCATTATCCGAAAGGATATGGAGGATTTGGTTTATAAGACCAAGCGAGAAAAATATGTGGCGGTTATTGATGAGATAGAAGTACTAACCAAGGCAAAAAGACCAGTTTTAGTGGGTACAACATCGGTTGAGATTTCGGAGGTGCTTAGCCGAATGCTCAAGATGAAAGGAATTAAGCACAACGTGCTTAACGCTAAACTTCACCAGCGTGAGGCCGATATTGTGGCCGAGGCAGGTAGGGTTTCGGCAGTAACCATTGCAACAAACATGGCAGGTAGGGGTACCGACATTAAGCTCTCGGCCGAGGTTAAGGAAGCTGGTGGTTTAGCCATTATAGGTACTGAACGTCACGAATCGCGCCGTGTTGACCGCCAGTTACGCGGTCGTTCTGGACGTCAGGGCGATTCAGGTTCATCTCAGTTCTTCGTATCCCTTGAGGACGATTTGATGCGCCTGTTTGGCTCCGATAGAATTGCTAAGGTAATGGACAGGCTTGGGCTTAAGGAGGGAGAGGTTATTCAGCACTCCATGATATCAAAATCTATTGAGCGAGCCCAGAAAAAAGTTGAGGAGAATAACTTCGGAATCCGTAAAAGACTTCTTGAGTACGATGACGTAATGAACTCGCAGCGCGAGGTTATCTATACGCGCCGTCGGAATGCCCTTTATGGTGAGCGAATTGATGTTGATGTGGCAAACATGCTTTATGATGTTAGTACGGCTATAATTAACGATACCCATGGTAATGTGGAGTTTAGCGATTTAAAGCTGGAACTTATCCGTAGTCTTTCAATTGAGGCTCCATTCTCCGAGAAAGAATTCATGCAGCTTTCACCACTTGATCTTACTGAAAAAACCTATCGTGCAGCTCTTGCAAATTTCGAGAACAAGACCAATATTATAGCCAAGCAGGCATTCCCTGTAATTAAAGAGGTTTATGAAAAGCAATCGGCTGTTTACGAGAATATTGTGGTTCCAATTTCCGACGGGAAGAGGGTATTCCAAATTGTTACCAACCTAAAAAAAGCATTTGAGTCTGATGCAAAAGAGCTTAACCGTGCATTTGCTAAAACAATTATTCTTTATATTATTGATGATTATTGGAAGGAGCACCTGCGCGAAATGGATGAACTTAAGCAAAGCGTGCAGAATGCTGCATATGAGCAGAAAGACCCATTGCTTATCTATAAGTTTGAGGCCTACGAACTTTTCAAAGGCATGATCGATACGGTTAACCGCGATGTTATCTCAATACTGATGAAAGCACATATCCCACTTCGTGACCCTAGTCAGGTTCAGGAAGCAAGACAACGTAAGGGGCTTGATATGAGCAAGTATGAAACTTCGCGTACAGATGCTTTACAGGCATCGGCTAATACGCAAGAACGAAACCGAGAACCTGTTAGGGTAGAAAAAAAGGTGGGTCGTAATGATCCTTGCCCATGTGGAAGTGGCAAAAAATTTAAGAATTGCCACGGAAGGGATGGGGAAGCATAGTGAATGCTAGTTATAAAGTAAGAGGGTTGCAGAATATATGCAACCCTCTTTTTTATTCCCATTATTTGCTTAAGTTTCAATTGGCAACAGGAAAGTACATAGAATTTGAAACTTGTGAGAAACATGAAATTCTAAATGCTGTATGAAAACCAGAATAATGTTTGTTTTTTGTATGCTCGTTTTTGTTTCCTGTGATAAGGAAAACAGCAGGCCCGCTGATGAGTTTACGCTTAAATCGTCTGAATACACTAGATTTTTATTTGAAATGCTGGGGGTTATCACTTTCCCTAATTCAAATAATTTAAAAGTAGACTTTGTTATGTCACCTCAAACAACTGAGAATGGCGATGTTGTTTCACCTCAAAGAAATATTGAAGTGTGTCAAATGGGTCATCAGTTACCTGCTAATCAAGAAATGATGGAACTCGTAAATGAGATATCAAACGAAAAATTAAAAGTAGTTTTTGAAAAAAAACATATTCATTTAAAGACGCTTTAGGCGTACTCAAAAGGATCGAAACAAGACGAGCAGGAGGAAAATTAGTAGTTAAAGTTGATTAGTCAAGGACAGAACACAGTAGAAGTCTATCATAACATTGTATAAGAGGAATGCGGAATTAATGCCTAAATTGATTTTTTCTTACACAACAAAAAGAAAGTCTTTAATGTTTTTTGATTTAAATAGAATTCAACTTAAATTTATACATTAATCATAAAATTACAAACTATGAAACCAACCCTGTTTTTCGCAATAATCCTTGTGTTTTCTGGTGTATTGTCCAGTTGCACAACCGATAAGATACCTCCACTAATCGATAGAGAGGTCTTTTTTGATGACCCTGAAATATCTGGAATACAAATTTCTCCCGATGGGTCTTATATATCATTCATAAAGCCCTATAAAGGCACTCGAAACATTTGGATTAAGACCATTGATGAGGCATTTGAAGACGCTATTCCAATTTCAAAGGATTCTTTAAGGCCTATATCAGGCTGCATGTGGACACGCGATGGTAGGTTCATTCTTTATGCTCAGGATAAGGGAGGGGATGAAAACTTTAACATTTATGCCATTAATCCTGCAGAAGCTTCTCCTGGGGTAATTCCCGAAGCACGAAATCTTACCAACCTGAAGGATATTAGGGTTATGATTTATCACATACCGCGTAATAATCATGATTTACTTTATCTTGGAATTAACGATAGGGATAAGGCTTGGCACGACCTGTACAGCCTCCAAATATCTACTGGTAAACTCACCCTTATACGGGAAAATACCAATAGGTACACTAGTTGGATATTCGATAATGATGCAAACCTAAGGTTGGCAACACTATCCCGTATGGACGGGTCAAGTGAGCTATGGCGAATTGATGAGAAGGGAGAAACGCTCCTTTACGGATGGTCTATATTCGAAACGGCTTACCCGTCATCTTTTAAAAAGGATAACAAACATCTCTACATAGTATCCAATGTTGGGGATGATGTGGATTTAACACAGCTTTACCAAATGGATATAGAGACAGGTAATATGGAGCTAGTTGAGGCAGACCCAGAGGGAAAGGTTGACTTTGGTGGCATGGTAATCTCCGACAAAACTCTTGATGTGCTCTATACCGCTTACACCGATGGTTTTACACGTCGTTACTATAAGGACAAGGATTTTGAGGAGCATATAAAGGGAATCGAAGCACAGTTCCCCAACGATGAGGTTAGCATGTACGGAGCAACCACCGACGAGAAACTTTGGCTAGTTAATGTGTGGGCTGATATTAACCCAGGTGAGACCTATATCTATAATATGGAGACTAAAGAGCTGGTTTTTCAGAATAAGCTACGCCCTAATCTGAATCAGGAGAGCCTCTCAACTGTTAAGAGTATAAACTATAAATCATCCGATGGGTTAGAAATTCAGGCCTACCTTACTTTACCCAAGGGTACAAACGGAAAAAATCTTCCCTTGGTTGTAAATCCTCACGGGGGGCCATGGGCACGAGATTATTGGGGCTATAACCCATACGGCCAGTTTTTGGCAAATAGGGGATACGCAGTTTTACAACCCAACTTTAGAGCATCAACTGGATTTGGCAAAGATTTCCTTAATGCCGGAAACAAGCAGTGGGGCGATTTAATGCAGGACGATATTACTTGGGGTGTAAAACATCTTATAGAGCAAGGAATAGTTGACGAGAACCGTGTTGCAATATTTGGTGGATCGTATGGCGGATATGCAACTCTTGCGGGTTTGGCCTTTACCCCCGATTTATACACTTGTGGTGTTTCTTTGGTTGGCCCATCCAACCTAATTACGCTCATTAATTCATTGCCTCCATACTGGGAGGCTGGTCGTAAAACTTTTTACGAGCGCATGGGCGACCCAAACACCGAGGAGGGGCTAGAGCAAATCAAGAGGCAATCGCCTCTATTCTCAGCCGATAAGATTGTTGCTCCACTGATGGTGGTTCAGGGGCAAAACGACCCAAGAGTAAAGAAGGCAGAGTCTGACCAGATTGTAATCGCTTTGCGCGATAGAGGATTTGCAGTTGAGTATCTCAATGCTCCCGATGAGGGGCATGGCTATGCCCGACCAGTAAATAATATGGCATTTATTGCAGCCATGGAGAAATTTTTGGCAAAGCACTTAAATGGCCGTTATCAGGAGAGCATTACCGATGAGGTAGCAAAGCGTCTCGAAGATATTACAGTAGACGTTAATACCGTTGAGTTTACTGAGGGTCAATAGTTCATTACCGACTGTTCAATACAGAAGCGCAGCAATTTTCTTGCTGCGCTTTTGTATTCTTATGCTTTGCATAATATGTTGCTCATTGTTTTTATCTTTGCAGAGTTATATAAAAGATGTATAGAATGAATATTGAGAATACCTTACAGCTTGAAATTTCAAAAGCTATTGAAGAGATTTACGGAGTTTTGCCAAACCCAAATCTAGTACAAATACAAAAAACCAAACGCGAGTTCGAGGGTAATTTTACGCTGGTTGTCTTTCCTTTACTCAAAGTATCGAAGAAAAAGCCTGAGGATACTGCACATGAAATAGGAGAACGTTTGGTTGCAACGTCACAAATTATAACCTCATTTAATGTTGTAAAAGGCTTTCTAAACCTAACGTTAAGCACTGATTTTTGGTGTGGTGTACTAAACACTATATCCAATACCACTGATTTTGGTTATGCAAAATCAGGTTCATCGGGCAAAACCAAAATGGTTGAGTTTTCATCGCCTAATACCAATAAGCCACTACACCTTGGTCATATTAGGAATAATCTGCTTGGGTTTTCAGTCTCGCGTATTTTAGAGGCCAATGGACACAGGGTAATCAAGGTTAATTTAGTAAACGATAGGGGAATCCATATCTGCAAATCGATGCTAGCGTGGCAACGATTTGGCAATGGCGAAACACCAGTCAGTAGCGGGAAAAAGGGCGATCATCTGGTAGGCGACTACTATGTGCTTTTTGATAAAGAGTACAAAAAGCAAATTGCAGAGTTGCAAGATAAAGGCATGAGCGAGGAGGAAGCAAAGGTAAAAGCACCAATCATAATTGAGGCTCAGGAGATGCTCCGCAAGTGGGAAGCAAAGGATTCGGAGATCTATTCACTTTGGCAGACAATGAATCAGTGGGTTTATGCTGGGTTTGATGTAACCTATAGTGCCCTCGGTATTGAGTTTGACAAGGTTTACTACGAGTCGGAAACCTATATTCTTGGTAAAAGCATTGTAAACGAAGGTCTTGCAAAAGGGGTGTTTGCCAAAAAAACCGATGGCTCTGTTTGGGTCGATTTAAAAGATGATGGTTTAGACGAGAAATTACTCCTTCGTTCCGATGGCACATCGGTTTACATGACTCAGGATATTGGTACGGCAATCCAACGCTTTAACGAGTATCGTCTCGACGACCATATTTATGTTGTTGGTAATGAGCAGGAATATCATTTTAACGTACTTAAACTTGTAATGTCAAAGTTGGGTTACGAGTGGTCTGAGCACTTATACCACTTATCCTATGGAATGGTTCAACTTCCCGAGGGGAAGATGAAATCGCGCGAGGGAACAGTTGTTGATGCCGATGAGCTGATTCATGAGATGATATCAACCGCTCAGGAGATGTCGGAGGAGTTGGGTAAACTAAATGAGCTTAGTGCAGAAGAAGCATCCAAAATAGTTGAAACTATTGGCTTAGGAGCCCTAAAATACTTTATACTGAAGGTCGATCCAAAGAAAAGTATGACCTTTAATCCAAAGGAATCAATTGACTTTAATGGCAATACTGGGCCTTTTGTTCAGTATACCCACGCACGTATTCAGTCAATACTTCGTAAGGCTAGTGAGGTAGGAATTGCAATCCCACAATCCATTGAGCCATTTAATCTTGGTGATAAAGAGCGCGAATTAGTGCAATTGGTATCAGCTTTACCAGGCATTATAAAGCAAGCAGGTGAAATGCTTAGCCCAGCTTTATTGGCAAATTTTGCTCACGATCTTTCTAAGGAGTACAATCAGTTTTATCATGAATTCTCGATCCTTAAAGAGGAAGATGAAAAGGTAAGACAAGCAAGGTTATTGATATCTCACGAAGTTGCCAATGCAATTCGGATATCAATGGGGCTGTTGGGCATCGATGTGCCCAATAGGATGTAGTGGAGGGTCTAAACTATTTTCTAATCTCACAGTCAGACTATAAAGCATAAATACAGAAAATATGAACCAGAACAAGCGCGGATTTGCAAGCGATAATAATTCGGGTGTTCACCCAAGTATTCTCGAATCAATAAATAGCGTTAACCATGGGCATACCATTGCTTATGGCGACGATAATTATACGCAGGAGGCAGTATCAATTTTCAAAGATTTATTTGGGAGTCATGTTGAAGTTTTCTTCGTTTTTATTGGCTCGGCAGCCAACGTGTTGGGCATAAAGGCAGCAACACAGCCATATCACGCCGTTATTACCCCCGAAACGGCTCATATAAATGTTGATGAATGTGGTGCCCCTGAGCGATTTACTGGATGCAAACTACTCACTGTGCCTACGCCTGATGGTAAACTAACCATAGATTTGGCCCAAAAGCATATGCATGGATTTGGATTTCAGCATCACTCACAACCTAAAGTCATCTCAATATCGCAACCAACCGAACTGGGTACGCTATACACTGTTGATGAGGTTAGAGACCTGGCAAATTTTGCACATCAGCATAATATGTATTTGCACATGGATGGCGCTAGAATTGCAAATGCTGCCGTGGCACTTGATAAAAGTTTCAAGGAGTTTACCACCGATGCAGGTGTTGACATCCTTTCGTTTGGAGGCACAAAGAATGGGATGATGTACGGCGAAGCCGTTGTATTCCTTAACCCCGATTTGGCTCATGAGTTTATGTACACCCGCAAGCAAGGTTTGCAATTGGCATCGAAAATGCGGTATGTTTCTGCGCAGTTTATAGCCTACCTATCAAACAATCAATGGCATAAAACTGCAAGCCATGCAAACAGTATGGCAAAGCTTTTGGCTTCTAAACTTGAGCTGATACCGAGTGTTAAGATTACTCAACCTGTTCAGGTTAACGGTGTGTTTGCTATTATCCCCAAAAACATAATTGAGAGGTTACAGGCTGAGTATTTCTTTTATACATGGGACGAGGATCAATCCGAAGTTAGGTGGATGACATCGTGGGATACGACAGAAGATGATATCAATAATTTTGTTGAAAAAGTTAAAGAATTGTTAACCTAATTGGGGATGATCTGCGTATCTCACCCAAATGTGTTAGCTCTTTTATTGGTTTTACTTTTTTCTTTAATATGTTGATTTAACAGTTTTAACCTCTAGCGAAATCATAAGTTTTGCAAATTGTTAGTAACAAACCCTAATTAACCATTGAGTTTTCTGTAATAACGTATTAGCTTTGCACTGTATAAACCACTAGGTTTGTTCTATAGGTTAAATTTAGATTTAAAATGATTAAGAAAACAGCCATATTCCTTTCGTTTTTACTATTCTTCCTTCTGTTGGATTTATCGTTTGGATATTCACTAAGGAGCGAAATAGGAAAACCTGATGATAGTACTCCTGTTGCTCCTGTAATTAGTCTCTCAAACGATATTTTCGATTTCGAGGAGTTTTCATCATTTGAGCACACCATAAACCATTTTCTTAAACATTGGGGCGTAACTGGTGCTTCGGTTGCCATAGCAAAGGATGGTAAACTTGTTTATGCAAAGGGGTTTGGATATGCCAATCGTGAAGAGGAGGAGTTAATGCAACCCTACCATTTGTTGAGGGTAGCCAGTGTTTCAAAGCTAATTACCGCTACCGCTATAATGAAATTGGTTGAGGCAGAAAAACTTAGCCTTAACAGCAAGGTGTTTGGAGAAGAAGGGATTTTATCCGATAAAACCCAGTATGGATATATCGATAGTAGGGTTGAGCAGATTACCATTAAGCAACTTTTAAACCACTCAGCAGGGTGGACAACACGATGGGGTGATCATCTGTTTATGCATGAATCTATTGCAAGGCAGCAAGGTACAGAATTACCCGTAAAAAAGTTAGATATAATTCAGTTTGCTTTAGCCAAACGGCTGCACTACACCCCAGGCGCCCACAGTTCATATAGTAACCTTGGGTATTTAATTCTCGAATGCATTATCGAAAAGGTTTCTAGCCTATCGTATGAGGCATATGTTACTCAAAATATTCTTAACCCAATCGGCATTTATGATGCTTTTATTGCCCACAACTTCGATAATCTAAGATACCCTTTGGAGGCAAGGTATTATGAGGTTCCTGAAGCATTAGAGGTTCCGGCCTACGATGGTGACTCCAAAATGGTACTCAAGAGTAGGGGAGGCAATGATATTCGAGTTCTTGGGGCAGCTGGCGGATGGGTAATATCATCGGTAAGCCTTATTAAGTTTTTAGTTTCAATAGACCCTGAGCGTGAAGGGGGAATTATCTCAAGTAAATCGGCTGCACTACTAGCCCATTCAGAGCCAGGTATGCATCCATTGGGATGGCGATGGTTTCAGTTGATGGTACAAGATGGAGAACAGGTTCGTTTGCAGGTACATCTGCTCTTGCCATATCCCGAAGTGATGGGTTTTCGTACGTATTTATTACCAATACAAGCCCTTGGGTTGGATCGAAATTCCCTTATGAGGTGAACAGGATGATGGCGCAAGCTTTCCACAGAGTTGATGAATGGCCAGAGGTGTTTTCAAATAGCCCGTATTCGCCTAAACTTATTACTGATGTTGAACTGCAGGATACAAATTATCAACTAAGAAGACCCTGGGAATGCTGGGACTTTACTGCTTTTGCGAGTAAATAGGAAGAATAATTTTATTCGAAGAATCGAAATATAATAGTTTAAGCTATTTAATTTAGTTGAAAGTTTTGCTCAAGCCTTGCCTCTTGATGCCTAATCATCTCAACAAATTCTAACTGATTAACTATAAACTGCTCACGTGCAGCTTTGTTTGGTAGCGAAAGTAGTTTGTGCTTTTCTTCGGATTTTAGCATTAGGGTTCTAGCAATATCCAGCAAGTTGACTCCATTACCCCTAACAAATGTCCCCAGTTCTTTGCTAATATTCAGCTTCAACTTCTTAACTTTTACTACAATCTCAGGATTTGTAGTTATAAAATCAGTACTTAAAGGCACCGATACGGTTCCACCATAAAGTTTATTTGGCAGGGTAGGGAAATAGTCTATGGTTTGATATAACGATTTTCCTCTAATCAGAATTACCATATCATCATTGGCATTTCTACCAACAAGTTTCACTATTTCAACTTCGCTTCCAATAACATCAATCTCCCCGTCTTTTAGAAGGTAGGGTATTCCAAAAGGTAGGGATGAGTCCATAGACTCATCAATAAGTTGCTTGTACTTTGGCTCGAAAATTCTAAGAGGAATCTCCTCGCTTGGGAGCAAGATTATATTTAATGGGAATGCTGCTAATCTAAAAACTTCTGGTTTCATTTTACTTATGCTCATAGCTACGCTTAAATTTAAGTGAAGCAGAATTAATACAATAACGAATTCCTGTGGGCTTTGGTCCATCGTTAAACACATGCCCCAGGTGGGCATTACAGTTTTTGCAAAGCACCTCTGTTCTAACCATTCCGTGGGTTAAATCCGATTTCTCAACAATGTTATCCTTAAATTCCGAGTTGCTAAAACTTGGCCAACCGCAGCTCGATTCGAATTTTGTATCCGACTCAAAAAGAGACGCATCACAAACTATACAATGGTAAATACCCTTATCAAAAAAGTTCCAATATTCTCCCGTAAATGGCCTTTCAGTACCCTTTTCCTGAGTAACATAGAACTCAATTTGGCTTAGCTTGTTTTTTAACTCTTTAGTATTCATTTTGTTACTATTATCTTGAGGCATTGCATAAACTGCAACGATGGTTAAAAGCGTGATAAATACTACGCGTACAGCAATTTTCATTTGTAATCGTTTATAGCTTACTAACATATACGCTATAAAATTGTTCAAGTAAGTGTTCCCCTACAGTAAAGAGGGTTACCTAGAATATTATTAATGATTTTCTTGATTTTACCTAAATCAGACGCTTATAATATATTTTTAAGTAAACCTTAATTTGTTTATCAGTCTAAGGGATGGATTACATATTAAATTTGCCTATTAAGTATTCAATTTAAATAATATACACTATGAGAAGTATTTTTGTGTCATTTGCGCTCGTAATGGCATTTACGGTATCTTCATTTGCACAGAATGCAAACATTCGTAGCTTACCGTTTTTCGATAAGGTTAAGGTAACCAATCAAATCAATGTTATTTTATCTCGTGGCGATGAACCAAGTGCTCGAATTGAGGCTACGGGTATTTCAAAGGGCGATATTGTTACAGAGGTAACTGGCAAAACCCTCGAGATTACGCTTAAAAGAGGAGTTTATAAAGATGCTACTGTTGATGTTTTTTTAACCTATATCCAACTTCGTGATATTTATGTTAGGGCTTCGGGTAGGCTTAGTTTTCAGGATACCCTAAAGGGTGATAAACTTATTATTTACGCAACAACCAATGGCGAGGTTAATGCAATTGTCGATTTACAAACCCTTGATGTTTCTGTAAATAAAGGAGGCTTAGTGCGGATTAGCGGAAATATAAGTTCATACGAAGCACGAATTGCAACTGCAGGGAACCTTTCTGCCTTAGAACTTAAAGCCGATAGTGCTTTTGTTAAAGCTTCAACAAAGGGAATTGCGAAGATTACTGCAAAGACGTTAGTTGAAGCAAACCTTAGAACTGGAGCAACGTTAACATTAACGGGTACCCCAAAGCGGAAGAAAATAAAAACAGGACTTGGAGCAACTGTGCTAGAGCAATAGCATCTGCTCAACAACAGCCCAATGGTCTGTAATTTTTTACCCATTATTTACTTTTAGTTGATATTTTTGCTGTTTAACATACCATAGATAATTTAAATGCATAGTAATAGTACATTCATTAATATTCTCAAAACGGAGATAGTTCCTGCTTTGGGATGTACCGAGCCCATAGCAGTTGCGCTTGCTGTATCTAAAGCTCGCGAAACGCTTGGGCAAACACCAACAAGCATCAAACTGTTTTTAAGTCCAAATATCTTTAAAAATGGGATGGGGGTTGGCATTCCCGGAACGGGAATGATTGGCCTACACATTGCTGCGGCGTTAGGAGCAATTTATGGAAATTCAGACGATGGACTCGAACTTTTAACGGGAATTACCGATAACATTGTTGATGAAGCAAAGAGCATTGTTGATAATAATAAGGTTTCCATTGAGATAAAGGAAGGAATTGAAAAACTATACATCGAAGCAATTTGCTCAAATTCAGATGGAGAGTGGGCCAAGGCGGTAATTGCCGAAAAACACTCCAACATTATTTTAGTTGAGAAAAATGGTGAGGTTATTGAGAGCAACAAAAATCAGGAGACTAACGCTGTAGCTGGAAGTTTAAAAGAGAAAGTCTCGTTAACAGTTGAAGAAATATTCAATTTTATTGTACGTGTGCCTTTTGCTGATATTGAGTTTATACTTACAACGGTTGATTATAACGACGCCATAGCGCAGGAAGGCCTTAGCAAAGAGTATGGACTAAGCGTGGGACGTAAGCTAAAGGAGTATATTGAAAAAGGCATCCTTTCCGACGATTTAATGAATAACGCCATGTACCTAACTGCTGCTGCTAGCGATGCGCGCATGTCTGGAAGCACTCTTCCGGTTATGAGCAATTCGGGTAGCGGAAACCAGGGAATTACAGCAACACTGCCTGTATATTCAGCAGCTAAGAGTTTAAAGTCAGATAAGGAGGCCTTGGCGAGAGCTTTAGCCTTATCGCACCTCGTTGTTATCCATATAAAAAAATATTTAGGTCGATTATCAGCCTTGTGTGGCTGTGTTGTTGCAGCAACTGGTGCTGGATGTGGTGTAAGTTATTTAATGGGAGGTGGTTTAAAAGAAACAATATACACTATCAAAAATATGGTAGGTAATATTACGGGAATGGTGTGTGATGGTGCTAAAGAGGGCTGTGCACTTAAGGTTAGCACAGGGGTTAGCGCTGCAATTCAATCGGCACTTTTGGCACTCGAGGGTATTGTAATCTCCTCCAATGATGGTATTATTGATGAGGATATTGAGAAAACAATCCAAAATTTCGGGCGAGTTGGCTCAGAGGGAATGAATCAGGCCGATAAACTGTTACTCGATATAATGATATCGAAGGGGAAAGCATAAACT
>JAQUJY010000158.1 GCA_028680705.1 Bacteroidales bacterium | reverse complement strand
AACATTTCTACAACCATCGGTATAAAAATCACCATCGGTTGTTCCTTGCCAATGCAAATATGAGGAAAAAATGTAAGTTTGTATAACAGTCTGTAACGATTGTCCGATTAATAGGGGGCTAAACCACGAATTGGCTTCACCACTGCATATTGCCGGCATCAGCGGAGATACTATTTTTTTTGAAAGATGGATAGAGGGTTTTGAAGGACAAAAATGGATTGACCTTCCGCGTGGCGACTATTATGAAATAGTAATCGACCCAGAACATGTAACGCCTGAAATATATAGACTAAATAATAACATCAAAACAGCGGGTGCATTCCCAAGGGCTAATCCTATAAAGGCTCAACTCCTCATTTGCGGTGATGACCCTGAAAAACACACGCTTTTATATATGCCAGCCATTAACTGGTCACGTGAAAACGGTTTTATGCTAGGCATGGCATTTCACAACGGCTTTATCATACCCAAACCCCTGCAATATGTCGTGCTTCCTTTTTTTGCGTTCGGAAATTCCGATCTGGCTGGACTTGGGCAAATTGCCTACAACATTACGCCCTACAATAACATTATCCGACTGGCAACCATATCATTAGAAGCGGCACAATTTGGTGCACCCGGTCAACAGAACTACCACAAGTTAAAAACCGGGATGGAAGTAAATTTCCGAAATAAAAATATGACACACCCTTTAAACCACAAATTAACTGGAAATTACATTGCTGTATCTAATCTTTACCAGATTAAACTTCTGGAAAAGGCAAAAATGAATTCCTATATACAATTTGAATATCTTCTTGAAAAAAACAGCATAATAAACCCCTACTCCCTACTTGCTTCATTCGAATTAGGAAAAACACACCAAAAAACATCAGTAGAGTGTAATTACAGATTAAGTTATTGGGGTATGGACAATGGGCTGGATATACGATTTTTTGCTGGGGGAATGCTGAAAACCAATTCTGAAATCCCATTTTATGCATTTTCTGCAAGTGGAAGAAGTGGAAGGGAACAATATTTTTACCAGGGCATGTACCCCGACCGTTTCAGCGTGTCTCCCGATAACTTCTTTTCGCGGCAAATGACCATTGCCGAAGGAGGACTGGTTTCTCCTGTGAATGATAGTCTGGGGTATAGCCAGTGGCTTTTTTCATTGTCTCTAACAACTACCTTACCCGGTAAAGCGGCTCGGTTTCCAGTAAAACCCTTTCTAAATATTTTACTAAATGATCATGGTATCCCAGCAATCCAGAACTCTCCTTTTTTTTATGAGGCAGGACTAAAAGTCGGTATCTGGAACCTGTTCGAAATTTATATCCCCTTACTGGTTTCAAAAAATATTGATTCAATCAGCGGTTCATTCAAAAGCCGGATTCGCTTTGTCTTCTCCATCGATTCAATCAACAAGTTTAGACTAAGGGGTAACAGTTAAATATTTATCCCATACCAAATATGTGAATTATGTAACTTTAACTGAAAGTTTTGTAATACTTTTTATCTGATAAAAGTTGAAATTCGTACCATATAAATAAGTAATAACTTAAAATTAAAAATCATGCCTATTCTAACCGTCATCATCGTTATCCTGATTGCTGGGGTCATCCTTTGGTTGGTAAACAGCTATATTCCCATGCAACGCACCATTAAAACCATTCTTAATATAGTTGTTGTAGTTATTCTTGTAATTTGGTTATTACAAGTATTTGGAGTCCTGAGTAGTTTACAGAGCCTCACTATTTAGTCTCAGCCTTATCTTCTATTTAGTAAGGTTTTTTTGCTTTAAATTATGTGAAACTGAAAATTTCGGTTTCAAAGCTACTTTACCAGAATACTTCTGTGCAGTGATCATTTAGTCTCACTGGTTTTTTTCATGTTGCTCATCAGGAGTTAAATTAGAAACACTTCGATGTGTTGCACATTAAATAATAGCTCTATGTTTATTACAATAAATATCATTTAAGGCACACAATTTACTACTCTGATGAAACCAAAAACAGGACTAATAAACAGAACTAGCAAACTGCGTGAATCTGCAGAAACTTTATTAAACGAAGGGAAAACAGAAAAGATTTTCTCTGATCCGAATATATTAAAACTTATTCACGAACTTGAAGTACATCAGATAGAACTGGAACTGCAAAACGAAGAATTAAAACTGGCAAAAGAAAAGGCAGAGCTTGCAGAAAAGAAATATACAGAATTGTATGATTTTGCCCCTTCAGGCTACCTATCCCTTACAAAGTCAGGTGAAATTACTGATTTGAATATTAGTGCAGAACATTTTTTGGGAAAAAATAGTTCAGAATTGATAAAAAGCAGTTTTGCTTTTTTTGTCTCCATCGAAACGAGAGCCGCCTACAACAGTTTTCTCGAAAAAATATTTAAAACAGGTTTAAAACAGACCTGCGAACTCACACTGCTAGCGGGCAACGATTCAAAAGTATATATACTTGCCAACGGTATTGTCTGCAATAGTGATGAAAAATGTCTGCTCACCCTAACTGACATTTCCAAACTTAAACAGACCGAAGACGAACTAATAAAAGCCAAATTAAAAGCTGAGGAAAGTGACCGTTTAAAATCGGCCTTTCTGGCTAATATGAGCCACGAAATACGCACACCCATGAATGGTATTCTGGGCTTTACAGAACTTTTAAAAAATTTAAAATTAACAGGTGCAAAGCAACAAGAATATATTGGCATTATCGAGAAAAGCGGTATCCGTTTGCTCAATATCATTAATGATATTATTAATATCTCAAGAATAGAGTCACAAGAAATTGAAATCTCCATTACTGATACAAGTATAAATGAACAGATTAAGTCCATTTATCAGTTTTTTAGGCTGGAAGCAGAACAAAAAGGACTAAATATCTTCTTCAAAAATGGGCTAAACTCAGATAAAGCACTTATCAGTACAGACGGAGAAAAGATATATGCGGTACTAACCAATCTGGTTAAAAATGCCATCAAATTTACTCAAACAGGCTCCATTGAATTGGGTTATAATTTAGAGTGCGAGTTCCTTGAATTTTATGTGAAGGACACCGGACAGGGAATTCCTGAAGAACATAAAAAAATTATTTTTGAACGGTTTAGGCAAGGCAACAGATCGCTTAACCAAACCTACAAAGGTTCAGGATTGGGTTTGGCAATCTCCAAAGCATATGTTGAAATGCTTGGAGGTAAAATATGGGTAGAGAGTAAAGTTGGACAAGGTTCAACAATGCGATTTACCATCCCTTATG
>JAQUJY010000078.1 GCA_028680705.1 Bacteroidales bacterium | reverse complement strand
ACCATCTTGATTTGGATATGGTTGAATGGCTTGAGGATTACCTGAAGAACAGTCGAATTACGCTGCTAATGGTAACCCACGATAGGTTCTTTTTAGATAGGGTTTGTACCGATATTATTGAGATTGACCATAAAGAATTATTCTGGTACAAGGGAAACTATTCTTACTTCATCGAAAAGCGTCAGGAGCGGATTGAAACCCGAGCAACTCAGATAGATAAAGCATCAAACCTATTCAAAAAGGAACTCGATTGGATGAGGCGATCCCCACCCGCTAGAACCACAAAAGCAAAATATAGGATAGATGCATTCTATGAGATAAGAGCAAAGGCCACCCAGCGATTTAGCAACAACGATGTTCGAATAAAAGTTGGTGCCACAAGGTTAGGAAAAAAGATTCTTGAGGCAAAAGGCCTCGACAAGTCCTTTGGAGATATTACAATTTTAAAAGATTTTTCGTACACCTTTAACCGCTATGAGCGTCTAGGAATTGTGGGCGACAATGGGACCGGAAAATCTACTTTCATCAATATTATAACCCAGTCAATTCCTTTCGACAAAGGAACTATTGAAGTGGGCGAAACGGTAGTGTTTGGCTACTATCGCCAAGAGGGGATGAAAATTGACGATACCCAAAAGGTAATTGATGTAGCCCGCGAGGTTGCCGAGGTGGTAACGCTTGGCGACGGAAAAACCTTATCTGTATCGCAATTTCTTACAATGTTTTTGTTTGAACCCGATGTGCAAAATGCCTTTGTTAGTAAGCTGAGCGGGGGCGAGAAACGAAGGCTTTATTTGCTAACTATACTAATGCGGAGCCCCAATTTTTTAATACTCGATGAGCCAACCAACGATTTGGATATTGAAACGCTCAATGTATTGGAGTCATATCTCGAAAATTTTCCTGGTGTTGTTCTTGTTGTATCTCACGATAGACATTTTTTGGATAAGGTGGTTGATGGTCTTTTGATCTTTGAGGGGGAAGGTGAGATAAGCGGATTTCCTGGAGCATATACCGATTACTACGAATGGAAGAAAGAGCAACAGGTAAATATCCAAAGAGAAAAACCTGTAAAACAGACGGTAAGCCCGAAGTTGGATAGTCAAAAGCCCAAAAAGCTCACTTTTGCCGAACGACGCGAAATGGAGAGTCTTTCGATTGAAATTGAAAACCTTGAAAATGAAAAGGCTGAGCTTGAATCGAAAATAAATAGTGGAGATCTTCATCACGATGTGCTAATGCAAAAATCGCAAAGGATTGCTCAAATCCTTGAAATTCTCGACAGCAAAGGGGAGCGTTGGTTAGAGTTAATGGAGATTGATGAGAATGCGGGGTGATGTGATGGGTTGATGAGGTTAAGGTTAAGGTTGAGGCTGAGGTTGAGGTTGAGGAGAAAGTAGTGAGCAGTGAGCAGGATGGTGACAGAGTCTCTCGAAGGCATCGATTAGTCATCGCAAAAAAACAACCACAATCTGTGCTAATCTTTGAAACTGTGGACAAAAATAATAATCTGTGGACAAAAATAAACAGCGCAAATCAGTAAAATCAGCATCATCAGTGTTCCACACAAAACTCCACAATCATAACTAGGCAAACTAACTCCATATCTTCATTTATTGTATATTAGCAGAGTGAGATAATTATTCGTTTCTTTATTGATAGCACAACCCTAAAAAACACACGAAATGAAATCGAAAACTTTTCTATTACCATTCTTCTTAGTTTTTGTTTCTGCTTTGTCTTGCCAAATGGCTAATAACCAAAAGGTTAATAATTGGGCAGTTGCCATACATGGAGGAGCAGGCGCAATGATACCTGACGATTACAGCCAAGAAGAGGTTGCCGAGTATGAGGCAGAACTCACTACTGCTCTAAATATTGGGATTACCATTTTAAAAGATGGCGGTTCTAGCTTAGATGCAGTTGAACAGGTTGTGCGATACTTGGAGGATTGCCCTCTTTTTAATGCAGGCCGTGGAGCCGTATTTACAAACGATGGTAAAAATGAACTCGATGCGGCAATAATGTTTGGCAAGGATTTAACAGCAGGCGCTGTTGCCGGTGTTGGCGATATTAAAAACCCTATTTCTGCTGCTCGAAGGGTTATGGAAAATTCCCCTCATGTGCTGATGGTAGGCAAGGGGGCGTCACTTTTCGCTTCGCAAAATGGAATCGAAATTGTTGATAGTTCCTACTTCTATACCGAAAAAAGTTACCAAGCATTGCAGCGTGCACTCGAGCGTGCTAAAAAGATGGGTACAGTAGGTTGCGTTGCCTTAGATATTGAGGGTAATCTGTCTGCTGCAACATCAACTGGCGGAATGACTAATAAGCGTTATGGTAGGGTGGGCGATGTGCCAATAATTGGGGCAGGAACCTATGCAAACAATAGCACATGTGCCATTTCGGCAACTGGGCACGGCGAGTTCTTTATCCGCTACACCGTTGCACATGATATTTCAGCCTTAATGGAGTACAAAGGACTTTCACTTGATATGGCTGCGGATGAAGTGGTTCAGAGAAAACTTGTGGAAGTAGGTGGTGAGGGTGGTATTATTGCAGTTGATAAATGGGGAAATGTGCATCTTTCTTTCAATTCCTTGGGAATGTTTAGAGCGTTTGCCACTGAAAATGGGGAAAGAGGGGTTGGCATTTTTTAGCCGCGTATTGTTTTTGTCCTATTATTTCTTTATTTTTAAAAGTTTAATCATTAAACCTAATTAATCTTAAAACTATGGAGAAAAAATTGGATTTTGGACAACTTCTTTCAAATGCAGTTTCACTCGGTTTGAAAAATTTCCCATCATTGATTGGATGTTTGGTTCTTTGGATTTTAACCATTTGGATTCCTTACGTGAATGTTGGAACAACTATCGCTATTGTAACCCTTCCGGCTGCAATAAGTAGAGGAAAGATAATTTCGCCTCTTGAAATTTTCGACAAGAAATACTATAAGTTTATGGGAGAGTTTTTTTTAGTTACAGGACTAAGGTCACTAATTATTTTTCCGGCTATGCTTTTTCTGCTCATCCCTGGTATGGTGCTTTCAATTGCCTATAGCTTATCAACATTGCTAGTTGTTGACAAAGGCATGGGTGCATCAGAGGCGCTTAAACTTAGTAATAACCTTACCTATGGTAATAAGTGGACTATGTTTTTAGCGGAATTGGTTGTAGGAATATGCATTTTGATAGTATTTTCATTGCTAAGTTTGTTGTCGAACTTTTTAGGTTACATTGTGGTAGTTTTAATAATGCCCATAGTTTTGGGTTTAACTGCGAGTATTTACGGACAGCTTGCAGGTGATGTACCTGAGGAGTAGATTTAAGAAACGTAAAATATTGAAGAAAAAAAGGTGCCTTTTCGGGGCACCTTTTTTTTATAATTACCCCTTACCACTAAAAAAATATTGCTTGTTTATATTGTCTATTCCGATTTTAATATCTACATTTGACCAATTGGTTTAACCATTTAGTCAAACATTGAAAATTAATTGCAAAGCGGAATAAAACCTTGTAAACAAGATGACTGAAAAGGATAAGCAAACGGAAGAGAAAATTTTTGAAGCAGCTACCGCTGTTTTCATTGAAAAGGGGATGGCCGGTACTCGGATGCAGGAAATTGCCGATCGTGCAGGAATAAATAAATCGTTATTGCATTACTACTTTCGAACAAAAGAGCGACTGTTTACTGCAGTGTACGAAGTGATTGTTAGACAGTTATTTCAAAAAATTGCTCCGATGTTTGAGAAAAAACTCACTTTGGAGAATAAAATAAGGCTTTTTGTGAGTGAGCATATGTCTTTTCTTCAACAAAACCCTAGGTTAGTGCCTTTTTTCCTAAACGAAATAAACCGCAATCCGAAAATTGTAAAGAGTTTTATTGAGAAACTGGAAATTGATAAATTTTGGGACTCACTTAATTTGTTACACAAAGAAGAATTAGTAAGGTATAGTATTACTAGAGAAAATATACCCCAACTAATTACTTCCATTTTTGCACTAAGTGGCTTTCCGTTTATGGCTAAGGAACTGATTGTATGTGTATTTGAGAAAACAGGATATGATTTTGATAATTATATAGAACAACGCAAAGAGTATGTTGCAGATTTTGTAATTAATGCAATTAAAAATAATACAATTGGTTAGCGTAATAACTACAGAAATGAATAGATATTTATTATTGGCTTTTATCCTTATAGTATTAGGTTGGGGTAAACTAAACGCCCAAAATTCCATAACGCTTAAAGAGTGTTATGATAAAGCATATGCGTCGGCTCCAATATCGGCAGACAAGGAGATATACAATCAAATTTGGCAAGTAAAGGATAAGAATCTCTCAAAGGGTTGGCTCCCAACCCTCGATGCCAATGGTAGCTTTGTTTACAACTCATCTGTTATGGATTTATCGGAGGTTATGGGCTCCCTCCCCATACCGGAAATCTCTAATCTTATCAAGCCATTACCCAACGAGCAATATAAAATTACACTCGATATTAACCAAACCATTTACGATGGCGGCTCAGTAAAGAGTGCAAAAGCGGTTGAAAGAGCAGAGCATATTATCAACGAAAAGCAAACGGAGGTAGATTTATATAAGCTCCGAAGCCAAATTAATACCTACTATTTTAGCGTGCTGCTTATAGATAGGCAGAAGGGGCTACTGCAAAACCACCTCGAAATTATTGACAAGCGAATCGCTTCGCTTAGCTCGGCGCACGAAAGTGGTATGTTATTACAGTCGGATATTGATGTGCTAACCTGCGAAAAGATAAAGATTGAGCAGCAGGTTGCTGAAAATACGATGCAAAAAGATTTACTGCTAAAGTTACTTTCGAGCCTTATTGGAGTTGATATTGATAGTTCAACAGAAATTTTGATGCCCGAAACAGAGGCGGAACTATCGGTTGAAATGTTACGCCCCGAGCTGCAAGTTTTCGACCTCAGAAAGGAACAGCTAAATGCATCAATAAAACTATTAGAAAGTAAGAAAAGACCAAAGGCATTTGGATTTGCTACTGTTGGGTATGGCAATCCGCCGGGGAGTAATTTTTTTAAAGATGAGTTTGCACTCTTTTATATTGTTGGGGCTGGTGTTAAATGGAATATATTCGACTGGAACAAGGTAAGAAACGACAAGCAGATTGTTTTGCTTCAGCAGAAGATGATTGAGAGCAGAAAGACCGATTTAACCGATAATCTTGAAAGGCTTATTGATGCGAAAAGCACCGAAATTCTAAATCTAGAATCGTTGATTGTAGCCGATAGGCAGCTGATTGAGTTGCGAAGAAGAATTAGCTTAACGGCCGAATCGCAGTACAAAAATGGTGCAATAACTGCCACTGAGTACCTAAATGAGCTTAACTCGGAAAAGCAAACCTTAATAAATCATGAAATTCACAGTATCAATCTTGCGAAGGCAAAAATAGAGTTTTACAATATCTGTGGGAAAGAAATAATCTAATAAAAAGTAATAATATGAGAACTGGACTAATAGCCATTGCCGTAATTATCCTATTTACAGGGTGCTCTGGAAATGGCGACGAAGCCGATGCCTATGGAACTTTTGAAGCAACCGAGGTGATTGTATCCTCAGAAACAAGTGGGCGAATCCTGAAATTTGATGTTGCAAAGGGTTCGGAAATTTCAAAGGGTGCACAAATTGCGCTTATTGATACCACCATGTTTCATTTGCAAAAAGATGAAATAGATGCAGGAATCAAAAGCATTGGTACTCGTATAGGTTCAGTAAATGGGCAGAATGAGATTTTGAACCAGCAAATTGCCAACCTGAATGTTAACATTAGCCGAATTGAGAGCATGCTTAAAAATGAAGCGGCAACCCAAAAGCAATTCGATGATTTAGTTGGTCAGCGTGCCGTGCTGCAAAAACAAATAGTGGCCAATAATACTCAGAAGGTGTCAGTTGAGGCAGAAGTATCGGTTTATAAAACCAAGAGGGCTACGCTAAATGAGCAAATTAATAGGAGTTGCGTTAAAAGCCCACTTAATGGAACTATAATCGAAAAATATGCCGAGGAAGGTGAACTTACCGCAGCAGGCAGACCGTTAGCTAAAATTGCCGACCTGTCGGTAATAAGGCTAAAGGTTTATGTAAGCGGAGCACAGTTGGGAAGCATTAAAATTGGCGGGGAATGTACAGTTAGGGTAGATGATGGGGAAACGGGGTATAAAACTTTTCAAGGAACGATATCGCACATTGCCGAAAAGGCTGAGTTTACACCTAAAATAATTCAAACAAAAGAGGAGCGAGTAACGCTTGTATATGCCGTAACAATTGATGTGAGTAACGATGGCACAATGAAATCGGGGATGCCCGGAGAGGCAATTTTCTAACATTATGCATAAAGTAATTGAATCATCAGGAATTGAGAAACGCTTTGGAAGCGTACAGGCTTTAAGCGATATCAATTTTGATGTAAATGAGGGTGAGATATTCGGGTTTATTGGACCCGATGGTGCAGGGAAAACAACCCTATTCCGACTTATTACCACTTTGCTTGTGCCCGATGCTGGAAAAATGACTGTTCTTGGCCTTGATGTTGTTTCCGGTTATAAGGAATTGCGCAAGAAAATTGGTTATATGCCCGGTCGATTCAGCCTCTATGAGGACCTTTCAGTCAAGGAAAACCTTAATTTTTATGCAACTGTTTTCGGTACCACCGTTAAGGCAAACTACAACCTAATTTCTGATATATATTCGCACATCGAACCTTTTAAACGGAGGCTGGCTGGAAATCTTTCAGGAGGAATGAAACAGAAATTGGCTCTTTCGTGTGCCCTAATCCATAAGCCCTCTTTGCTCGTTCTCGATGAGCCAACAACTGGTGTTGATGCGGTGTCGCGTGCTGAATTTTGGGAGATGTTGAAAAATTTAAGACAACACAATATAACGGTGATTGTATCTACACCCTATATGGACGAGGCCATGCGGTGTAATCGCGTGGCGCTTATACAGAACGGAAAAATAATGCTTGTTGATGAGCCTGAAAGGGTTAAGGATGGTTTTACAAAGATGCTTTTTAGCGTTAAAGCCACCGAAAAGTACCAACTCATCAAAGCGCTGAGGGTTTTCCCAGGAATTGATACAGCCTACCCTTTTGGCGATTCTGTGCACATAACCTTTATCAATAACGTATTCGATAATTCATTGCCAGAGTATCTTAAAAGTTGTGGCATTGCTGATGCTACCATTAGCGAAACTAAAGCAGGAATTGAGGATAGGTTTTTAGAGTTGATGTAAGACGCTTAAAAAATACGAGTAATTAAGTTTATGACAAACAGGAAAGTAATTTCAGTCAAAAATCTGGTTAAAAAATTTGGGCATTTTGTGGCCAATGATAATCTGAATTTTGATGTGTACGAAGGTGAGATTTTTGGTTTCTTAGGCGCAAATGGAGCAGGAAAAACCACTGCAATACGAATCCTGTCGGGTTTATTACAACCAACTTCGGGCGAGGTTACTGTGGCAGGTTTTGATGCTAAAAAATATCCAGAGAAAATTAAAAAGAGCATTGGCTATATGTGCCAAAAGTTTTCGTTGTACCAAGACCTAACTGTTAGTGAGAACATTATGCTTTATGGTGGAATTTACGGGATAAGAAAAAAGGTTATCAAGGAACGCACCAACGACCTTCTTAAAAGACTTCATTTTGAGGAGTACGGTAATAGGCTCATTTCTACTTTACCCCTAGGGTTAAAGCAGAAGCTTGCCTTTTCTGTGGCCATTCTGCATGAGCCCAAAATTGTTTTTCTGGATGAACCCACAGGAGGTGTTGATCCCATAGCCCGACGACAGTTCTGGGAGCTAATTTACGAAGCAGCATCAAAGGGTATTACCGTTTTTGTTACCACTCACTATATGGATGAGGCCGAGTATTGCGACAGGGTATCCATTATGAACGATGGTAAAATTGTAGCACTCGATACGCCCACTGAGCTAAAAAACCAGTATAGCGCATCATCCATTGAAGAGGTTTTTGTGAAAATTGCCCGACCAAATAGGAACTAAAGTATGAAACGATTTATAGGATTTGTGAAAAAAGAGTTTCTGCATATCTTCAGAGATTTCCGCACGCTAATCATTCTGTTTGGTATTCCAACGGCGCAGATACTCATTTTTGGGTTCGTGGTAAGTACCGAAATAAAAGAAGCAGATATTGCTTTTCTCGATTTATCAAAAGATGAGGTTACTCAAAAAATTTCAGAGAAATTTTGCTCTTCTGGCTTTTTTAGAAGAATCGATAACCTGTATAGTTACAACGATATTGATGAAGTTTTGAAGTCAGGCAAAGCCAAAGCGGTTGTAATCTTCGGTGAGAATTTTGGTCGTGATTTAACGAGCAATGGCAAGGCCAGCATAAGCATCGTTGCAGACGGGTCGGAGCCCAATACTGCAACCTTCATCACCAATTACGCGTCAGCCATTATAAACGATTTTAACAGAGAGTTTGTGCCCGATGGCAGTACAGACAAGTTTCTTGTTCAGTCGGAGGTAAGCATGTTATACAACCCTGAGCTAAAGGGCCATTTTATGTTTGTACCTGGGGTTATAGCGTATATCTTAATTCTTATCTGCGCATTAATGACCTCGATTACCATAACGCGCGAAAAGGAATTTGGTACAATGGAAGTTCTACTGGTTTCGCCACTAAAACCAATACAAATTATTGTTGGTAAGGTAGTGCCTTACTTTATTCTCTCGTTTGTTAACGTAATAGTCATACTCTTGCTTTCGAGGTTAGTGTTTGACCTTCCGGTTAAAGGGAGCCTATTGCTTTTGCTTGCCGAAAGCATGCTCTACATTCTAATGAGCTTATCGTTGGGTTTATTCATCTCTACCGTTTCAAAAACTATGCAGCAGGCAATATTTATCTCATTAGTTGGCTTGCTGCTTCCTACTATAGTTCTGTCTGGGTTTATATTTCCCATTGAGAATATGCCCAAGATTTATAATATAGTTACACTGATATTACCTCCAAGGTATTTTATAGTAATTATTAAGAACATTATGATTAAGGGCACAGGCTTTTTATATATCTGGAAAGAAACGCTGATACTAATCGTAATGACTGCCATCTTTATAGGATTGAGTGTAAAAAAGTTTAAAATTAGGTTAGAGTAGAACCAGAAATGAGTGTAATAAATAGAGGATGAGGACAATACTATATTTTATTAGAAAGGAGTTTATCCAAATTTTTCGCGATAAGTTTATCTCCAAAGCAATTTTTGCGGTTCCATTGATTCACCTGCTCATACTGGTTCCTGCTGTAACCTTCGAGATAAAAAATGTAAATCTTTGTGTTATCGACAGGGATATGTCTGCCGATTCCAGAAAGTTGGTAAGCCAACTCCAAGCTTCCACATTTTTCAAAATTAAATATTCCACATTCTCCGAGAAGGAAGCCAATGCCCTGCTTCAGGAAGATAGATGTGATATGGTTTTGCAATTCCCGTTAAACTTTGGAGAAAACCTTGGGGTAGGGGAGCCTAGCAAAGTTATGGTTTCAATTAATGCTATTAATGCAACAACCGCACAACTCTCGTTGGCATACTTAAATGGGGTAATTCAGAATTTTAATATGAATATTGCTAGCCAGCACGCTGTTCCGCTTGTCAGTTTTAGTAAGCCGCAAATCAGCATTACAAGCAGGCATTGGTACAACGAAATGCTCAACTACAGCTATTTTATGCTTCCTGGTATTCTTGCAATTCTGGTTACGGTTATCGGATTCCTTTTGGCGGGTTTAAATTTTGTAAAAGAAAAGGAATCAGGTACCATTGAACAGATAAATGTTACCCCAATAAAAAAGCATCAATTCATTATTGCAAAAATGTTTCCCTTCCTTATTATCAGCCTTTTCGACCTAGTCCTTGGTTTGCTGATTGGTCGGATAGTTTTTGGTGTTCCGTTTCAAGGGAGTATTGGTCTTCTATTCTTCTGCTCGGCTATTTTTCTTATAGCTGTGCTCGGATTGGCGCTTTTTATTTCAACCTACTCATCAACCCAGCAACAGTTTATGTTTGTAGCCTTTTTCTTTATGGTAGTATTTATACTTATGAGCGGAATTTTTACCCCACTCGAGAGCATGCCCCAATGGGCACAAAAAATAAATCTGGTTAATCCAATGGTTTACCTAATCAGGATAAATAGAATGGTGATGCTAAAGGGATCCTCCTTTCATAATATTAGCCACGATTTATATGCTCTCGCTGCTATAGCAACTTCATTCACCTTTTTTGCGGTAAAAAGGTATAGAAAAACTGGTTAAATAAATTGTGCCTTATTATTCTAGTGGCTTAGGTTAATCTAGTCCCTTAATTATATGTAATAGCTAAAATCGTTCATTTCAGCCATTAAGCAGGTTTACAATTTTGCTGATATTTTAAAAAAGCATACTAGAAACTTCTTGTTTCGCTAGTGGTTTATTGCTATTTTTGCTTTGTTTGGAGTTTGATATTTTTTAAAGAGTAAAAAAGCGTCAGCTAGTTTAAACCCAAGCCATTGTTTTTTATTTTACTTATTAGATTCAACTAATGCTCATGATTTATTCTTAGAGCATTTATTTAGAATACCTGTTTTATTGATTCTTTACACAAAAACTTAACCTAAAGTAATCTGAAATGAAAAGACTGATTTTAATGCTGCTTTTGCTTCCTATGTTTGCCGGCTTTATGTCGTCATGTGAGAAGTATAGCTACCAAACCGTTCCAAATGACCCTATGAACACGAGGATTTACACTCTCGATAATGGGCTCAAAGTTTACATGAGTGTTTACAAGGACGAGCCTCGCATTCAAGCCTATGTATCTGTAAAGGTGGGAAGTAAGTACGACCCTTCGGAAACTACTGGACTTGCTCACTACTTTGAGCACCTTATGTTTAAAGGTACATCCAGTTTTGGTACTCTCAACTGGGAACAAGAGAAACCAATGCTCGATAGAATTGAAGAACTTTTCGAGGAATATCGTAACGAGACTGAACCTGCAAAACGCGCCGAGATTTATAAGGTAATCGATAGCGTTTCATACGAAGCGTCAAAAGTTGCCATCCCTAATGAGTACGATAAGCTAATGAGCGCAATTGGTTCTCAGGGAACGAACGCCGGAACATCAAACGACTTTACGGTATACATGGAGGATGTGCCAAGCAATCAGCTTGAGAATTGGGCCATTATCCAGTCCGAGCGTTTTGCCGATGCAACCATTAGGCTTTTCCACACCGAGCTAGAAACTGTTTACGAGGAGAAGAATATGTCGCTTACAAACGACGGTCGCAAAGCAAGTGAGGCACTTTATGCCCTGCTTTATGCCAACCACCCATACGGTCAGCAAACTACTTTGGGAGAGGCTGAACATCTTAAAAACCCTTCAATTATAAATATAAAGAACTTTTTCGATACTTACTATGTGCCTAACAATATGGCTGTTATCCTTTCGGGCGATTTTAACCCCGATGAGGCTATTAAGATAGTTGATGCGCACTTTGGTAAATTGGAGAGAAAAGAGGTTCCAGAATTTACTTTCGAACCCGAGAAACCAATCGAAGAGCCTCTTGTTGCTGAGGTTATTGGGCTTGAAGCCGAACGCGTTAGTGTAGGTTTCCGCTTTCCTGGCGCAGCTAGCCGCGAGGCTATGATGGCCGATATGGTGGGCATGATGCTTTCCAATAGGTCAACCGGACTTATCGACCTTAACGTTAATCTTCAGCAAAAAACGCTAAGTTCTGGTGCTTACGTGTCTAAACTATCCGATTATTCTATGCTTAACCTTTACGGAATGAACAAGGGCGGACAAACGCTTGAGGAGGTTAAGGATATTTTGTTGGAGCAGGTGGACCTTTTGAAAAAAGGAAATTTCCCCGACTGGATGATTGATGCCACAATCAATAACCTGAAATTGAACGAAATGCGTAGGCTTGAAAGCAATTCGGGTAGGGCTTGGACTATGTCGAGCAGTTTTATTAATGAAATTGATTGGAAAGACGTTGTTTCATATATTGATGAGCTTGGAAAAATTACAAAGGATGAAATTATTGCCTTTGCCAACGAGCATCTTAATAACAACTATGCTGTGGTTTACAAGCGACAAGGCCCTCCCGAGGTTGAACTTGTTGAAAAGCCGTCAATTACCCCAATTCACATCAATCGCGATGTAGAATCGGAATATTTAAAATCATTTAAAGAGCGTGAGGTTGTTGAAATTGAGCCTGCATTTCTTGATTTTGAGAAAGACTTAAATAAAGTAACAACCACAAGCAACCTTGAGATTCTTCATAAAGAGAATGTTGAGAATAAGACCTTTTCGCTTTACTACTACTATCCATTTGGAACCGATAACGACAACTGGCTAAACCTTGCTTCTGGATACCTTAAGTATCTTGGAACCTCCGAGTTTACTGCTGAGCAAATTAAGCAAGAGTTTTATAAACTAGCTTGCTCGTTTAACGTATTTTCATCAAGCGATGAAACCTACGTATATGTTAGTGGATTAAGTGATAACCAAGAGGCTGCTGTTAAGTTGCTCGAATCGTTAATGACCGACTGTCAGCCCAACGACGATGCATTAGCAAGTTACATCCAGAACGAGTTCCGCTCGCGCAGTAACTCAATGCAGAATCAGCGTGCGGTATTCTCCGGATTGGTTGATTACGCAACGTATGGACCTAAATCACCATTTAATAGCAAGCCCACCAACAAGGAACTTGAAGGTGTAAAGTCGGAAACTTTGATTAGCAAAATAAAGAGTTTATCCTCTTTTCCTCACAAAATACTTTACTACGGGCCATCATCTGTTCAGAAACTTAAAACAATGGTTGAGGAGATTCATAGGGTGCCCGCAGAATTTGCTGAAGTTCCAACCGCTTACAATTTCGAGAAGTTAGAAACGCCTAAAAATAGGGTGGTATTCTCGCATTACGATGCAAACCAAGCAAATTTGCAGCTCGTAAGCCATGGTGTTGATTACGATTACGACTTACTTCCCAAGATTAACTTATTTAACAACTATTTTGGTTTTGGGATGAGCGCAATTGTTTTTCAGGAGTTAAGAGAAAAGAGGGGTCTAGCCTATACAGCATACTCGTTTTATAGTACACCTAGCAAGCCCAATCAACCATTTATGAATATTGGTTTTATTGGTACCCAAAACGATAAGGCAGTTGATGCTTTTACCGCTTTCGACGATTTATACAACAATATGCCCGTTTCTGATAAGGCGTTCGGGTTGGCCAAAGAATCGATTTTAAATGGTATTCGTAATGAGCGGATAACAAAACTGAGCGTTATTTTTAACTATTTAAGAGCCGATAGAATGGGGTATACAGGCGATATTCGTAAAATGTACTGGGAAACTATTCCGGGTATGACCATTGACGATGTAATTACTTTTAATGAGAAGTATATAAAAAATCAACCTAAAACTTATGTTGTTTTGGGCAACGAGAAGGTTTTTGACTTTAATGAGCTAAGTAAAAAGTTTGGACCTGTTGAGAAGGTTTCTCGTGATATTATTTTTAATTTCGAGTAAACAAAATCGTTTAAATAAAAAGTAGCCGTCTCAAAATCACATTTTGATGACGGCTACTTTTTTTGTTGTATTTTAATATCTAAGAATATATTTCCTGTATTTCTCTCAACATTTCTGTTTTTTTGATTGAAAAAGAGGT
>JAQUJY010000077.1 GCA_028680705.1 Bacteroidales bacterium | reverse complement strand
GTCGTTCACCACTAAATCGACCCTATTGGCGCATTTTGAAATATTCTTTGCCGATGCAGTTTGCCCAATTACTATGTGGAAGTTAGCTTCAAGCCTTTTGCCCGCCATACCCACCGGATTTTTTATCCCTCCCTCGTTATCTACAATAAAGCTTTGGGGCAATACATGTAGAATCTCTTCACCAACTTCTACCGGTATTTTGTAGGTGTCCTCAATTAGGTCGTTAACATTTTCAATGGTAATAATTTCCTGATCAGCACTTAGACTTATGACATTACGATTTCTGACACTTCGAATATGCTGCCCAGCAATGCCCACAAAGATATTGCTGAAGATAATGCCCGATTTTAGCTGAACATCCTCAACGGTTTGCTGAATGGCCGCAACAGTTTCTTCGATGTTGTGCACTATTCCACGCTTAATTCCTGTAGATGAAGTTTTGCTATGGGCAACAATTTGCAATTTGTTATTGCTGTTTTTTTTGCCAATTAGCGTTACAATTTTTGTTGTTCCAAGGTCGATTGCCGCTACGTATTCGTTTTGTTGTGCCATGGTATTTATCTTTTTGTGCATACTATTTGATTTCGGTATTTAAGGTTAATCTGTTTGTACTTATTCCAGCCCTCCTCGGGTAGGGCATTCTTGTAGAATAGCTTAAGTTTCTCAAGTTTCTCTTTGTATTCGTCGAGGCTACCTAGGAGAACAGTATGTGGTCCAACCCTTGGTATTAGCTCAATATTATTGGAATCATCAACATAAACCTGCGAAATTTGCGCTGTCCAAAATTTATCAGAATTTATGTGCTTTGCAAAATCAAAAAGTTTGCAAATAAGGGGTAGAGCCTCCTTGTTGCTATTCTTTGCCCAATCCGTTATCTTAACGTTGGGTTCTATTTTGTAGGGTTCGTCAATATTCCCATTTATAATCATTACATGCGAAGTAAATTTAGTCGACAGTGGCAGTATTTGTCCTTCCTGGTCAATGTAGTAACTCTCGCCTTTGCGGTTGATTATCCGAACCATAGGTTTTCGTTGCTCAATAATTACGGACAATTTTCCGTTTGATGTTTTGTAGGCGATTACGTTGCTTGCTGCTTGCATCTCTCCTAGGCTTTGCTCAATTTTTAGCGTGTTTATCATTTTAATAGGTATTCCTATTAAATTTGAGTGATACCGCTCAATTGTTCTGAGTACATCTGCTTTGGTAATAAAAGCATTCTGAAGGCTATCGCTAATTTCGATATTGATGCCACTACAGGTAACCTGATGCTCCCTTTTGCTAACAAACGAAAGGGCAATCACTAGGTACGTTATGGTGAGCACCCATTTTACGAAACCTAATATGGCTTTCTTAAAGTTCATCAATGTTCTCCTTTTCGTAAAGCATTTTCACAATTGGGTCAGCTAGCCTATCAATATTCCCTGCACCCATGGTAAGCAATACGTCAATGCTCATGGTGTTTAACTCTTGCATGGCGTTACTTAGCGTGCACGTTTTTTTATAGCTGCAGTTAACGCGGTTTAAAATAATTTCTGATGTTATGCCGGGTATAGGTTTCTCGCGTGCTGGGTAAATATCGAGGAGTAAGAGTTCGTCTAAAAGGCTTAAACTCTCAGCAAATTCATTAATAAAATCTCTTGTTCTGGAGTATAGGTGAGGCTGAAATACTCCGGTTATCTTTCTGTTTGGGAACATCTCACGTACAGAGTTAATTGCGGCTTTAAGTTCCTCTGGATGATGTGCATAGTCATCAATATAAACCGACTTTTTGCCATTGTACCTTATGTCGAACCTGCGTGCAATACCCTTAAACGATTTTAGACCTTTCTTTAGTAATTCCACATCAATTCCCCAAACCAATGCAGCAGCCGATGCAGCAACTGCATTCTCAACATTGTACTTACCCGGAACGCCTAGCTCAATTGATTCTATTTTACCAAATGGGCTATTTAGTGTAAAGGTGTACATTCCGTTTTTTTGACTAATACTTGAGATGCAGAAATCGGCATCTTGGGTTGCGGAGTACGTGTAAACTTTGATGTTCTGCTGCTTATTGGCCATATGCTCAAGGCCTTTTTTGATGATTAAATTCCCGTTAGGGCTAATCTTCGAGATAAATATTGAGAATGCATCTTTCACCTCAGCGTGGGTATTGTAAATGTCCAGATGGTCGGCATCAATAGATGTTATAATGGCCAGATTGGGGGAAAGACTATGGAAACTCCTATCGTACTCGTCGGCTTCAATAACCATTCGGTTGCTATTGCTTACAATGAAATTGCTGGAGAAATTTTTTGATATTCCTCCCAAAAAGGCATTGCAGTTCTGCTCTGTTTCATATAAAATATGCGCCAAAAGAGTTGAGGTGCTGGTTTTTCCATGTGTGCCCGCTACTGCAGCAGTTGTGTATTCCTTTGAGATAATTCCAAGGGCTTGGGCTCTTTTTACTAAGCTGAAGCCTTTATGCTGTAAATAGTTGAGTTCGCCATGGTCCTTGGGAACAGCAGGTGTGTAAATAACCAGTGTATCTTTCGGATTATCAGTTATTTGACTTGGGATATCCTCAATGTTATCGTTGTAATGGATTGCAATACCCTCTTCCTCCAGCGCTTTGGTTAATGCCGTAGATGTACTGTCGTAACCAGCAACAAATAGCTTGTTATGTGCAAAGTAGCGAGCAAGAGCGCTCATTCCAATGCCACCAATACCTATTAGGTAAATGTATTTTATGCTATTTAAACTGATATCCATTATTGTTCTAATCTTTTCGATTTTACTTTATAAAATTCATCTCAACTTTCTGTTAAAGTATTGTCTTTAAATTATTTGCTTTAGGTTTGATAGTTCAAGCACTCTTTGTGCAATCATTTTATCTGAATTAGGCAATGCCATTTTACTGATGTTTTGTCCTAATTCTTTCTGCTTATCCTCATTTGCAATTAGGCTTATGGCTTCGTCAGCTAATCTTTTTGGCGCTTCCATATCGGTTATCATGATGGCAGCATTCTTATTCACTAATGCAAGAGCATTTTTTGTTTGGTGGTCTTCGGCCACATTTGGCGAAGGCACTAAAATAACTGGCTTGGCAACAAAGCATAGTTCCGATATGGTGCAGGCACCTGCTCTTGATACAACCAGATTTGCCATAGAGTACGCATAATCCATCCTGTTAATGAAAGAAAATACTTTAATGTTGGCATAATCCTTACCTGCTAACTTTTGCATTATACTGTCGTGGTATAGTTGGCCAGTCTGCCAAAGGAGTGTAACACCACTTAGTTCGGCAAATTTCTCAATGCTGTTAAGAATGCTCTCATTTATGGTGCGGGCACCAAGGCTACCGCCAACCACTAAAATCACCTTACTGTTGCTTGGGATACCGAAAAACTCATGCGCCTCACTAGTTAACGAGTTAACATTATTAAGCCCCTGCCTTATGGGGTTTCCTGTTAGCACAATTTTTTCCTTCGGAAAATATTTTTCCATTCCTTCGTAGGCTACGCATATGGCATTGGCCTTTTTGGCCAAGAGTTTATTGGTGATACCGGCATAGGAGTTTTGTTCCTGAATAAGCGTTGGTATGCCCATACGTTGAGCAACCTTTAGTATTGGACCACTGGCATAACCTCCAACCCCAACAACAACGTGAGGGTTAAACTCTTTTACAATATTTTTTGCCAGTCTCATGCTTTTAAGCAATTTAAAGGGAAATTTTAGGTTTTTTGCTGTAATCCTACGGTGAAACCCTACTACGGGCAAAGCCTTTATGCTGTAGCCTGCTGCAGGTACCTTCTCCATCTCCATTCGTCCTTCGGCTCCAGCAAAAAGTATCTCTACGCCCGGGTTTATCTCCTTTATGGCGTTTGCAATGGATATGGCAGGGAAGATATGTCCCCCTGTGCCACCACCGCTAATTATTATCCTGAGGGTCTTCTCCATCAAATAGTTCCTCCTTATTTTGGCTTCGGCTAATGCTAAGCAAAATACCGAATGATGCACTAGTAAATAAAAGTGATGTTCCTCCCATGCTAACCAATGGAAGAGGCTGGCCTGTTACCGGAATTAGGTTTACCGCCACAGCCATGTTTACCATTGCCTGAAAGACCAAGAGTAAGGTTAATCCCATGGCAAGAAAAGCCGGAAAGGTTCGCCTAGCCTTTTTAATTATCAACCCTGCCCTAAAGAGCAGAACCATATAGAAAAATAAGACAAGTATCCCACCAATCATTCCATACTCCTCAATTATTATGGCATAAATAAAGTCGGAGTAGGGGTGGGGTAGCATGTTTCTTTGTGTGCTATTTCCTGGTCCCTTGCCAACTAATCCGCCGGTGGCAATGGCTATTTTAGACTGTTGCGCTTGGTAGTTTACGTCAACTTTACCCGAAGAGAAGCCCTCAACCCTGTTCTTCCATGTTTGTACGCGGTTTACGGAGTTTGTTTGCAAAGCAATAAAAACAAATAGACCTACAAGCGCAATGGCAAGTCCGCTAAAACCAAGTAGGTGCTTTAAGCTAACACGTCCAACAAAGAGCATTATCCAGCAAACCAGAGCCAGCATTAATGCGGTTGAAAAGTTAGCCGGTAATATAAGCAGGCAAACAATGGAAATGGGTATAACCAATGGGAAGAATGTTCTCCTTAAATCTTTTATATAGTTCTGTTTAAGCGATAAAATGCGGGCAACATAAACCACAAGAGCCAACTTTGCAAAGTCGGATGTTTGGATAGTTACACCCAGTCCTGGGATTTCGAGCCAACGCGTGGCCTGGTTTATATTTGTTCCAAAGAGTAGCGTTACAAGTAATAGGGGTATTGCAATGTATAGCAGTAGAGGAGATAATGGCGAGTACACCTTATAGGGAATTAGGTGCACAAGGAAGATAACCATCAAACCAATCCCTAAAAAGCTAAATTGCTTAATAAAGTAGTAAGCTGTATTCCCTCCTTGATATCGGTATGCAAGCGAACCGGTAGAACTATACACAGCCAGAAGCGATACTACAGAAAGTAGTACGATTATTAGCCATATCACTCTATCGCCTTTAAAATACCGTTTAAGTGTGCTCTCCATTCTCTTTTGCTAGTTGTTTATAGGTTTTTTACGGCTTCCTTAAATTGCCGGCCTCGTTCTTCATAGTTTTCAAAAAGGTCGAAACTTGCACATGCTGGCGAAAGCAACACTACATCGCCTGGCGATGAAAGTTTATATGCCTGCATTACCGCTTCATGTGCAGAGTGTGTATTAACAATAGTTGGAACCATGCTGCCAAAGGCACTATGAATTTTAGCGTTATCAATGCCTAGGCAAACAATGGCTTTCACCTTATCCTTAACTAGTTGGTAAAGTTCAGAGTAGTCGTTTCCTTTGTCTAAACCGCCAACAATCCAAACTACTGGGTCTTTCATGCTCTCAAGGGCGTACCAAGTTGAGTTAACATTAGTGGCCTTTGAGTCGTTGATATACTGAACTCCACGAATTTTGAGAACAGGTTCGAGCCTATGCTCTACCCCCTGAAAATCAGAGAGACTTTCCCTTATAACATCCTTACGGATATCAAGAACGTGTCCGGCAATGCCTGCGGCCATTGAGTCGTAAACATTGTGCCGGCCTTTTAAAGCAAGGTCATTAATCGACATACTAAAATCGCTGTTATTGTGGTTAATATGCATTAGATTATCTATGAGAAACGCTGTTTGACCCTCATCCGTTTCTTGTGAGAACGGTAGAAGTTTTGCCTTTAGCACTATTTGCTTAAGATGTTCGGTTGTTACATCGTTATCGGAACAAAAAATAAAGCATTCGTCTTCCGATAGATTCTGCGTGATACGAAATTTTGATTTTACATAGTTCTCCATCTTGTAATCGTATCTATCGAGATGGTCGGGTGAAATGTTTAACAGAATGGCAATGTCAGCCTTAAAGTTGTACATGCCATCGAGCTGAAAACTGCTGAGCTCAATTACGTAATAGTCGTAGCTGCATTCGGCAACCTGCAAAGCAAAGCTTTTACCTACATTCCCTGCCATGCCAACGTTTAATCCTGCCTTTTTTAGCATGTGATGGATTAGCGTTGTTGTTGTTGTTTTACCATTGCTGCCTGTTATGCAAATTTTAAAGGCATTGGTATAACGGCTCGCAAATTCAATTTCAGATAGTACGGGGATTTCATTTGCCCTAATCTTTTGAACAATTGGGACACTATCGGGTATTCCTGGCGATTTAATAACCTCACTTGCGTTTAGTATTAGGCTTTCAGTATGCTTACCCTCTTCCCAGGTAATGTTGTATTTCTTCAAAATCTCTTTGTACTTGGGTTTAATGGAACCCATATCTGATAGAAAAACATCAAAGCCCTGCTTAGCAGCAAGAGCCGCTGCCCCTACGCCGCTTTCGCCTCCGCCAAGAACTACAATTCTGATTTCCTTTTTTGCTTGTTCCATAGTTACCTAATTTTAAGGGTTACAACAGTAATTACCGCTAGGATTATGGCTACAATCCAAAATCGGGTAACAATTTTTGACTCGGGGTATCCCTTTTTTTGGTAATGATGATGTAATGGCGACATGAGGAATATTCGGCGACCCACACCATATTTTCTTTTGGTTCGTTTAAAATGAGTCACCTGTATCATAACCGAAAGAGTTTCGATAAAGAACACACCGCAGAGGATTGGAATTAGTAGTTCCTTGCGTATTAGTATTGCAAAAACCGCAATAATTCCCCCTATGGCTAAGCTGCCGGTGTCGCCCATAAATACTTGTGCAGGGTAACTATTGTACCAAAGAAAACCAATGGCTGCACCAATAAAGGCACTCATAAATATAACTAGTTCCCCTGTGCCGGGTATGTACATTATGTTAAGGTAATCAGCATAAATAAGGTGACCCCCTAGGTATGCTATAGCGCCCAGCGTAGTTGCAATAATTGCACTAACCCCAGTTGCCAATCCATCAAGCCCATCGGTAAGGTTTGCGCCGTTGGAGACAGCAGTAACAATAAAAATTACGATTACAACAAAAACTACCCAAACAAGTTTTTGTGCCCACGGTCCTTTGAAGGGAACTAGATACTGGTAATCAAATTCATTATTCTTGAAAAATGGGATTGTGGTTTTTGTTGTTTTAACGTTTAATGTACTTAAATCTGTTTGGGCTGTACTATTACTTAACGTATCGGCAATTTCTATGTTTGCGATTGGTGCTTTTTCGCGTACAACAATATCAGGGCTTATGCACATGGTTAAACCAACAAAAAGACCAAGGGAAACTTGCCCAAGGATTTTTAGATTACCCGATAATCCTTTTTTGTTCTTTCTGAATACTTTTATGTAATCGTCTGCAAACCCAACTAAACCCAACCAAACGGTTGTAACAATCATTATGATTACATAGATATTTTTAATATCAGCAAAAAGAAGAACGGGGATTAGGATTGATAATATGATAATGATACCTCCCATGGTGGGCGTACCCTTTTTTTGCATTTGACCCTCGAGACCTAGGTTACGCACCTCCTCACCAATCTGTTTGCGCTGGAGGTAACGAATAATCCGTTTACCAAATAGCAGCGATATGGCCAACGATGTAATAACTGCTAGTCCGGACCGGAATGAGATATACTGAAACATACCCATGCCGGGAATATTAAATTGGCTAAGAAACTGTGCTAGGTAGTATATCATGGCGCAAGGGTTTTAAATATATCTGCAATTTCTTGCTTATCGTCAAAGTGGTGCCTAATACCCTTAATCTCTTGGTAGGTTTCGTGCCCTTTGCCCGCCACCAGTACAATATCGCCAGGGTTTGCTAGTAAGCATGCTGTACGTATTGCTTCCCGCCTATCGGGTATGGTAAGTACTTTTCCTACGGATGGAGCATCTACCCCCTGTTTCATATCAAAAATAATATCCATTGGGTCTTCATTCCTTGGGTTGTCCGAAGTGAGAATAACCATATCGCTTCCTAGTAGAGCAACACGTGCCATTATGGGGCGCTTTGTTTTATCTCTGTTTCCCCCAGCGCCTACAACGCAGATAAGCCTATTGCCATGCGCTTTTATTTTGTTTACTGTTGATATTACATTTTCTAGCGCATCGGGAGTGTGGGCATAATCAATAATGGAGATTACACCATTGGGGGCAATCATATTCTCAAACCTGCCGTTTACCGGCTCCATACTGCTTAGTACAGTCAGGCTTTCCTCTTTACCGAAATCTAATAGCTGAGCAGTTGCATAGGTTGCTAAGATATTGTAAGCGTTAAAATTGCCAATTAATCTGCTCCAAACCTCCATATTATCAATATTAAGGAGCATACCCTGTGGCTGCTGTTCGATAATTTTACATCGATAGTTTGCCATGCTTCGCAGTGAGTAGGTGAAAACTTTTGCCTTTGTGTTCTGAACCATTACCATTCCGTTTTTATCATCGGTGTTGGTAAGAACAAAGGCAGAAGGGGGCAAGTTGTCGAAAAACGCTTTTTTGACTCCGATATACTCCTTAAATGTCTTATGGTAATCAAGATGGTCGTGAGTGATGTTGCTGAATATTGCCCCCGTAAACTTGAGCCCCTCAATTCTGTATTGATGAATTGCATGAGAGCTGACCTCCATAAAGCAATACGTACATTGCTCGTTTACCATCTCACTTAATAGTTTGTTTAGTTCAATGGCATTTGGAGTAGTATGAGTGCTAACTATAGTTTTATCGCCAATTTGATTTTGAACCGTTGAGATTAATCCCGATTTTTTGCCAAGCGCATTGGCCAAGCGATAGAGTAGGGTGGCGGTGGTTGTTTTACCGTTGGTGCCAGTTATACCTATTAGTTTTAGGTTGTGAGAGGGATTATCGTAAAATCCCGAGGCAACTACTCCAAGTGTTTGGCTTGAATTACTAACAACAATGAATGTAACCTCTGGATTTAAAATGTTTGGTAGCCTTTCGCATATTACCGCTATTGCTCCTTTTGCTATTGCGCTATCAATATAGTTATGCCCATCAACCTGAGTTCCTGTAAGAGCAAAAAACAATGAATTTGCCGTTGCCATACGAGAATCGATGCAAAGTCCAGCTATGCTGATATTGGTTGAACCAATAACTTTAACTGGTGATGTGTTAACTAGTATGTTGTCAAGTTGCTTCATCTAACTCATGCTCATTTCAAGGGTTATTCTATCGCCTTTTCTGGCGCGAGCGCCAGGGGTTATGGATTGACTTCTTACCGTTCCCCTTCCTTTTACTAAAACCTTAAGCCCGTTGTTCTCCAGTAGATAAATAGCATCCTTTAGTCCCATGCCTATCACATTGGGAACTAAGTTTGCTATTAAGTTTCTATTCTCTAGTTCCACCTCGTTCTCACTCCTTTTAGTGTTAGTCCAAATTTTGGTGGGTGCAGTATCGGCGTAGGGTATGCCTAAGTCGGAGAACACCCGTTCAAGTTCGGGCTTGAATCCGCTTTTCGATTCTGGAAGTTCTAAAAGGTCTGCCTTGGAGTTTACCATTGGAAACCAATCGGGATTTGTTGCATATACCTTGTCGGCAATCTCTTTAAATATGGGTCCAGCCACAAGGTTTCCATAGTAAATGCTTCGCGATGGTGAGTTTACCACCACAATGCACGAAAATTTTGGCTTGTCGGCAGGGAAGTAACCCACAAATGAAGCCTGATGGCTTACTCCTTTTTCGTTCCGATAGCCTGTAGAACCTCGAGCTATTTGAGCTGTCCCAGTTTTTCCTGCAACCCTAAAACTTGCATTTCTAAGATTTCGGGCTGTTCCATTTTCTACGACTCCTTCGAGTGCTTCGCGCACCTTTGCCAATGTTCTTTTTGAGCATATTGAGGGGTTTATTACCTCGGTACGGAATACCTTTTCAATGCTTCCATGCTGCCGGATTGAGTGCACAAACTTTGGGCGAACCATTCTGCCATCGTTAGCAATGGCATTGTAAAAAGTTAGTATTTGAAGAGGGGTGAGGGTTATCTCGTAGCCAATGCTCATCATTGGTAGGGTTATTCCGGACCATAGTTTATCCCCAGGATACTTAATATATGGGGTAGCTTCACCCTTAATGGGGATTCCAAGGGGTTGGTTTAGGTTCATGGCGTAGAGCCTGTCGATAAAAGTCTTCTCCTTGCCCGTATAGTATTTTGTAATTAAGTCTGTAATTCCAACGTTCGATGAGTACTCGAACACCTCCTTAATGGATAATCTCCCATATCCCCCCTCTTTCGAGTCTGTTATTGTTTTATCGTAGTATTGGGCAAAGCCCTTACCTGTATCGATGGTATCATCGAATGTTACGTAACCATCCTCAAGAAGCGCAATGAGTGATGCTAACTTAAAGGTTGAGCCTGGCTCAGTTCCTTCGCCAATTGCGTAGTTAAATGCTTCTGTATATGTTCCGTCGCTATTACGACGAAGGTTGGCAATCGCTTTTATATCACCAGTTGAAACCTCCATCAGCACAGCTGTTCCATGCTCGGCTTCGTGTCTTCCCAGCTGTTTGCGAAGGGCTTTTTCGGCAACATCTTGTAGTGTAACATCAAGCGTTGTAATTATGTCCATTCCATCCTCGGGTTCAATCTGAGTTGAGTTGTTTACGTCAACCCAAAGGTTGCCAACGGTACGTTGCATGGTGCTAACCCCTGATTTGCCTCTGAGGATATTATCGTATGCCCCCTCGATTCCCACAGCAACTCCACTTTCGTTTACAACACCAATGGTGCGCGAGGCCAGACTTGTATGTGGCTTAATTCTGCGATTAACCTGAACTGGTATTAGCCCGCCTTTGTTTGGAGGGAGATTGAAAAGAGGGAACTCTTTTATTTGCTGAAGTTCCAAGTAATTTATTTGCCTCGAACCAATGGGATAGTAGCGATTATGCTTGCTGAATTTTCGGGCATTAACCAGCTCTGATTTATATGAATAGTGTGATTTGTCTTTAAAAAATCGGGATAGTCCAATGGCTAGCGATTCCACGTTTGCATAAAAAAGTTCATCGGTAAGACCAGCGGCCTTTAGGTCCATCCTTACCTCAAAGTAGGGAACCGATGTGGCGAGTAACCTACCATCAATGGCACAAATATCGCCTCGGTTGGGTTCTATTGTGATGTCGCGAAATGTTATGGTTTTGGCTTTTGCTCTAAGGTCGTTGCCCTCTACAAACTGAATGTAAAGAATCTTCCATATAATGGCTACCCCAAGTATACCAAAGGTAAGGTACACAAGGCCAAAACGGAATAGTATTTCTTTTTTTACAGACATTCAGCTATAAGTATTTATTACTTTGTTTTTATCTTTTTTGGAGGCGTAACCGATTCCTCTAAATCCAAGTTCCTCTCTTTAATTAATCGGGCTACCTGACTTTGCTTGCTAATAAACATAAGTTGAGAGGCAGTGGTTATGGACTCGGCTCTAAGGTTTTTTACCTCTATATGTAACTTTTGTTCAGAGCGAATAAGCTTCTCGTACTTATACCTATTACCAATATAAAAAATGGCCAAAACGGCTAGAAAGAGAATATATGGAATTTGATTCGTTACATTCTCCCTACTAAGGATATTACCGTTGATAATATCGCGGAAATTTCCCTTGCGCTTGGCGCTCTTGGGTTGTGCTTGCGCATCAATAAACTCAATTCGCTTATTATCCTCTACGCTCATCTCTTCTCTGCAATTCTTAGTTTGGCACTACGTGCCCTTGGGTTTTCCTCTATTTCTTTATCGGTTGGTACCATTACCCTTCTATTAATTGGGTTAAATGGACCTACAACATTTCCGTAAAAATCTGTTTCTTTATTACCCTTAAAGTTTCCTGCTCTTATGAAGTTCTTAACAAGTCTGTCCTCAAGAGAGTGATAAGAAAGAACAACAAGACGTCCTCCGCTTTGCAGCGTTTTTTCGGTTTGTATCAGCATTTGTTTTAGAGCCTCCATTTCGCTATTTACCTCAATGCGTATGGCTTGGAATACCTTGGCTAACATTTTATTCCTTAGATGAGGAGGGGAAAGGGGGCTAACAACTTCGGCAAGACCCTCAACGGTCACGATTTTTTTGCTTTCTCTCTGACTTATAATCGTTTTTGATATTTTCCGAGCGTTAGGTAACTCACCGTAAAGCGACAAAACACTGGTAAGCAGCTTTTCATCATAATTGTTTACAACCTCTATAGCTGAAAGACTAGCATCGCGGTTCATGCGCATATCCAGCGGCCCTTCGAATCTAAAGGAGAATCCCCTTTCGGGACTATCAAAATGTTTCGAAGAGACTCCCAAATCGGCTAAGATTCCATCAACCTGCTCAATTTTATGGTATTTTAAAAAGTTTCTAAAAAACCTAAAATTGCTGCGGATTAGCGTAAATCTGCTATCGTCGATGGCGTTAGCAAACGCTTCTTCATCATGATCGAACGCAAAAAGTCTGCCCTTAACGGATAGGTGTTTGATTATCTCGCGAGAGTGACCACCCCCGCCAAAGGTCATGTCGAGGTAGGTTCCATCTGGATTAATGTTAAGTCCCTCGACACTTTCATGCAGTAAAACTGGTATATGGTATTCCATTATTCATTGCTTAAAGGTGTTGAGCCCAAAATTTTTTCGGCTAGGCTAGCAAAGGACTCCTCATCGGTGATGTGCGCATTATAAACGTCACTAGTCCAAATCTCAATTCTGCTATCCTGTCCAGTTAAAGCCAACTCATTGTTGGCATCTATCATCTCGAGCATACGCTTAGGTAGCAGTAATCTACCGCTTGCGTCAAGAGTAAGTTCACTTGTTCCACGGTAAAACTCTCTAAGAAATCTGTTATGCTCGCGGTTGTAGGGGTTTGTATTACGGCGAATAAGCTCATTTTGCCGCTCCCATTCCTCCATAGTGAAGAGCACTAGGCAATTCTCGAAAATATCCTTCTTAATCACATAGCGATCGGCCGAAGCAGATTTATTCTGCTTTTTAAGAGCTGAAGGGAAGAGTATTCTTCCTTTGCTGTCAACCTTACAAATATAATCGCCTATGAATGAAGTCATGTTCCCTATTTAGTTCAGAAAGTAAAATTAAATCATTTTTCTCCACTTTCCGCCATCTTTTACCACTTTTTCCCACTTTGTTGATAACTTTTTTAGTTAGAGCAGTATAGGTAGTGTTAGGGAATAGTCCAGAATGCTTGTTTTTGTTGACTTGTAGCGTATAGCGTAACTAGAAAAGCAACAGCGTTTTTTGCAGAAATTATTCAAAATACTTCGGGACAGTTTAGTTTGCCAAACAGGTTCCTATTCAAACATATTTTTTTCTTGCTAGTCCTGTTTCCTGAATTTCGGTACACAATAGAACCCAATTTAAGTTTAATCAATCCATAAGGTAACTCTAGCAGTTAAAACTTAGTGTTTATCAAATCGGTTGCAAAAAAAGGGTTATCGTAAATGGAAATTGGTATGTTTGGAAACAAGTAGGTATTTATCATATTTTTCAATATTCTGCTTGTTGTTGGAGTATGATTTTTACATATCTACAAACTAGTTGTGCGTCAGCTTAAAAGACAAGACCCCGATAATGGAAATACCACCTTAATATAAAAGAAGTGATTATGAAGGGTGGAACTTTTCAGGGACAACTTTCAGCATTTCAATAAAACAATCTTCCCATTGACTTGGAGATAGATTCACGATTTTTAAGTTCAAATTAATTCCAAATTTTTCGGAAATCTCATTAACCTGACTTTTTCTGAATATTAATTTTAAAGCCGTTCTGACAGGT
>JAQUJY010000157.1 GCA_028680705.1 Bacteroidales bacterium | reverse complement strand
CACTCTGTTTTCGGATTTTCTCATTCTGATTACTCAACAGCGTGTTCGCTTTCTGCTTGTCGCGGTAGCCTTTATATATAAACAAGGATAGCAGTAGGAGTAGGAAAAGCCCAGCTGCGCCGGAGTAGATTACGGTTTGTTGGGCCCGTTGACGTGCCACAAGCTCCTTCTGAGCGAGTTCTTGGTTTTCTCTAACGGTCTCTAAAAGTTCTATCTCCTGAGCTCTTTGTAGCGAAATTTGCTCTGCTTGCATTAATGAGTCCTGCTTCGATTGCACAATAAATCCCAATGAGTCGCGAGTTGCCTGTGCTCTTAGTTTTTGTAGTTCCATCTCCAATGCTTGTGCAGTACGTTCAAATTTTCCGCGCACAACCTCAGCCTCTTTCTCTACTAAAGCACCTTCAAACTCAATCGCAGCCTCTCGTTTTGCCAAAAGATCTTTTATTTGGGTAAGCATATCGTTTGCCGCTTGTGCCTTGGCGATATTGCCAGTTCTGTCATAGTTAAAGCTAAGGAGGCTTAGGCAGTTGAAGGTTAGCCTTGCATTTCCAAGGTCTCGCGATAGTTCTAAGGCTTCTTCAAGCAGTGGGATAGCCTTATCGTGTTGCCTTAATGCTCCGTGTATATATGCAACATCAATTAAACCGGCTGCAATTTCCGATTTATCATTTAGTTTTCGTCGGGCATCTAAACTTTTGTAGAAATTCTCCAGGGCCAAATCAAATCGTTCCAGGTCAGTGTATATAAGCCCAATATTGCTATATATGGCTTTAATGTCGGTATAGTTACCAACCTTTTCGTTTAGGGGAACCGATTCAAGGAAGTAAGTTACCGCCTCGCGTAAGCTACCATTCTCCCAGTAAGTGAAAGCAACACGGTTAAGGTAAAAAATAGCTTGTTGCAAGTTATTTGCCTCCTTGTAACGGGTAACAAGTTCTAGATGCCTGTCAACATCATCCTGTTTATCTTTAGGTAGCAGTGTAATTTGTTGAGCAGCTGCTGTGGACAAGAGAGCAAAAGCAAAAAAAGCGATTATGCTAAAATATTTTATGCTGTGAATTAGTTTAACCATTTATTAAATTTCTATATAATTATCCGAAATGAGCCTAAATACCGTTTCGTTATTGCCTGTCTGCAGCCGATACCGACGATTCTTGTCGGGATGGAGCAATCTTTAAATATTTATATGTTAAAGTTGTTTAGTTAACATGATGTAACCTACTATTCAATTATAACTGCCCCCTTTGGCTAACCTTCGACTTCGCTCAGGGTGACGCTCAGGGCAGGCAACTCAAACTGACAGTCAGGCTGAGCGAAGTCGAAGCCGACAGTCTTAACTAAACAACATCGATTTATTCTCCATTTTTTCAAAGGTAAATGATCAGATAAGTATAAAATTTATTTATGCCTAATTCAAAATTACTCAAAAAATTGTTTCTAGGGTAATATTTTGATAAAACTTCGAATAATATATTTCAATGGATTAGAAAGCAAGACTAACCTATAATAATTGGTGAGTTATAGTTTATAAAGCTGACAGGATAGGTTGATAGTTAAGAAAGAAAGCATTGTATTAATAAGCAATTATTGGTTTTTGCACTATATTTGTTCTTTGTAACAACAACTTTACTAATTTCTATTCTATGAAAAACAATTTTTTATTTTTACTGTCATTGATAGTTTTCAGTCTTTGTTCTTCGTTATCCATTGCTCAGGACTTTGAGGTAGCTCCAGTTAGGCTCGATTTTAACGTTGAACCCGGAGAGAATCAAACAAAGGTTGTGAATATAAAAAATCACAGTAATAAGAAAACTTCGTTTATCGTATCAATTTCCGATTTCTTACCAGGGAGCGATGGGCAAAATCAAATAATGCCTCCCAATACCACGCGCCGTTCAGCTGCCAACTGGTTAAACATTAACCCCAGTTTTTTTGAACTAAACCCTGGTGAACAATTGCCTGTTCAGGTAACCATGCTTGTACCAAACGATGAGTATGGGGCAGTGTGGTCAATGTTATACGTGCAGCCAACACTAGAGCAAACCTCAAGAGATGCAGATAAAACAGTTGGGGCTGGGGTAGTAGTTAGCGGTAGGATTGGCATTCTGGTTTACCAATCACCAAGTAGTAATAAAAACCATTCTATTAAGGTAACAAATCTGGTAGAGATCACTAGCGCTGAGGATGTGGTTAGAAAGTTTTCTGCTACTATTGACAACCTTGGCGACAAGGTGACAGCCTGCAAGATACACCTTATAGCATCAGATATAAATACTTCTGAAGAGAAACAGTTCCCCTCGTTTGAGGTAGAAACATTCCCCAAGATGACGCGTAATGTTACTGTTGAACTCCCTAAAGGTGAACTCCCCCCTGGGAAATATGCCATTGCTGTTATTGTCGACTATGGACCAAGATTCTCTTTGGAGGGAGCACAGATAGTTGTTGATATAGAGTAATCTCTTTTAGCGTAGTTGCAAAAACAGTCTACTTTTGGTAAAAATACACACATCAATAGTCTTGTTACTGATAGCCCTTTCGGGCTATGGGCAGGTTATTGTTTATGATGAGCGATACTATTCAGATGGAACTATTCAGGAGAAATTTCAGGCATATACTGAGAATGGTGATACCATAAAGCACGGACCATACTATTTTTATTATCCAGAGGGAACCATTATGCAAGAGGGGTATTGCATTGATGATTTACCCGATAGTCTGTGGATAAACTATTACCGAAATGGGTTTAGAGAAAGTATGTACAGGTATTTAAAAGGGGATAAGAATGGGCCATTCAGGATTTGGAAGGACGATGGTTCGCTTTACCAATCAGGTGTTTACGAGGGTGATTTGCTCAAAGGGGAATTGGTAACCTACTACCCAAATGGGCAGGTTGATTCAGAAAGCAACTACAGCAACGGAATGTTAAATGGGCGTTCTAGGGTGTATTCATCCGAAGGGATTCTATTGTTAGTTGCAAATTATGTAAACGATACCCTAAATGGCCCGTGGGAGTCATACCATAAGGAAGGCGGTATAAACTACAAAGGGTTTAAGCTTAATAACGAGTACAACGATACTCTTTATACATACTATAAGAACGGTACTCTGCAGCGAAAAGCCTACTATAAAAATGGAATAGTTAAGGGCGAGGTAGTTGGGTACTACGAGAATGGTGCAGTAATGAATGTTTCGCACTACGATGATGGGCAGCTAAGTGGGCAGTATGCGGAATTTCACCCCAATGGACAGCTGGCCGAAGTTGGCCAATTTGAAAACGATCAAAGAACAGGTAGGTGGATTAGCT
>JAQUJY010000076.1 GCA_028680705.1 Bacteroidales bacterium | reverse complement strand
TTGTATTTGTTTCTCCCATAGCATCGAGGAAAATAGTTCTACATAGAGGCAGACTAAGAGCGTATTGCTAAATAGGTGTTTGCTAATTTAAAGTGTATTGTTTAAGAGTTTTCAAAACTTAAAACACTAAAAAGAGTCACAACAGTTCTACCCTTTTTTCAAAGGATGAGACTCGGTCCCTTGAAAAAGAAAAACCATTTACCTGTTCGCATAGGCGACGATGTTTTGTTAAATCCATTTTTGCATTCCAATATGCTGCAGAATTAGAGTAAAGCTGTTAAACTTGCAGCATGGTTCGTAAGATTATCCATATAGATATGGACGCTTTTTTTGCCTCCATAGAGCAGCGCGACAACCCTGAACTACGTGGGAAGCCGGTTGCTGTTGGGCACGGTAGCGACCGTGGGGTGGTAGCGGCTGCCAGTTACGAGGCTCGGAAGTTTGGTGTGTATTCGGCCATGCCCTCTGTGGTTGCAAAGAGAAAATGCCCCAACCTTATCTTTGTCCCTCCAAGATTTCATGTTTATAAGGATGTTTCTGCCATTCTGATGAGCATTTTCCGAGAATACACAAACCTAGTTGAGCCTTTGTCGATTGATGAGGCATTTTTGGATGTTACCACCAATAAACGGGGAATACAATCGGCTACCCTAATTGCCCGCGAGATTAAGAATAGGGTAGTGGAGGCCACTGGACTAACCGCCTCTGCTGGCATAAGTATCAATAAGTTTTTGGCTAAAATAGCATCCGACCAGCGTAAACCCGACGGTCTGTTTGTCATAAAGCCCAATGCGGTATTATCTTTTATTGAGACGCTTCCAGTGGAGAAGTTTTACGGGGTGGGACCCCGTACTTCACAGAAAATGCATGAATTGGGTCTTTTTTATGGGAAAGACATTCGGGAAGCGGATTTGCAGCTGCTGATTCGATGCTTTGGAAAGGTGGGAAGCTTTTTTCACCAGGTGGCTCACGGAATTGACCAACGTCCTGTAGTACCTCACCGGGTGAGGAAGTCGGTGGGTATCGAGAACACATTTTTGCACGATTTGGAGGATAAGGAACAGATGCTCAAAGCCCTTTCAGAACTTGAGGAAGAGTTGTGGCCACGGATTGTTAGACACGGTCGCTTTGGAAGGACTATTACCCTGAAAGTTAAATTCAGCGATTTTGAGCAGATAACCCGATCTCAATCGTTTTTGCATCCCATAACGGAGCGCGCCACTATTCATGGATTGGTTATAGAGTTGTTGAAGATCGCCAATCCCACAAAAAAGGTAAGGCTTTTGGGGATAACAATGTCAAACTTTGAGGATGAAGAAACTACTGGCCCCGTGCAATTAACCATTGATTTTGATTGATATCTCGATTGTATTGATAGTATATCCAATCGCTGGTGCGAATTTGCAATCTGTGCCTATTTTAAGTTTTTCTTTCTATCAGTCAACAATCACATAGTAAAAGCTTTGTAGATGCATGCTATAGGATTTGAAGATATCGCCCAGCACATTAGTCATTTCTGTAATACCCTGTTCGCCCTTTTCTTGTCTAGTTAGCTCAATAATACTCGACAATTCTGATGAACCAGGTGTTTCAAAAGATGGTTCGGATACTAGAATTGCGGGCATCCATTTTTCAAGCATCTTATCAACCATTTTTGCTCTAGCTGCCGATTCTTTAGCTGCCACCTCACGAGGGAAGTTATCGTAGTATTCCACCATTTCAATGGGGGTTCTTAACGAGTTTAACAGCGGATGGTCATGATTGTTGCTATTGTAAGCCTGACGTAATACTTGCCACTGAAACTCTTCCAGTGCCGAGTGCCTGTTGCTAACCAGCTGAACAGCATTATCCTTGCTTTTCGGAAAGCCAAGCATGGCTTTAATGTTGGTCCATATCATTTTAAGCGGACTAACGCCCGGTAACGCAACGGAGTGGTAGGGCATCGACAGGTCGCCCAGATAGTGCATTCCCCAGCCCATAAAGCGATTTCCCCAGTAGGGGTTATTGTTCTTAAAAGCAAATTGTGCTAAGGATTTAAACATGTTTATGCGGTACTCCGGAAGGGTTTTCTTGAGGAATGGGCCAAAAAAGAATACAATTCTTGCCTCGTGATAAAAACCCATGTGGAATGGTGCTTGACTGCCGTACTCAAGGTTGGGGTCCCCAAAGGGCTGGATTCCAAATCCGTATATGTTTCCCTGTGGCGTGTTATTATCCTCAAAAAGGCCCAAATCAAAACCATAGTCGGGCTCATCATTTGCAGTGCAAAGCACATCAAACGGAGAAACCATTTCGCCTTCAAACAGTTCGGTGTAGGTTGTGCTTGTTAGCGCAGCATAATCGTTTAGTGTTGTCAAATACTCTGGCGAGATTGTAGGCCTATCATCTAACTCCTGATTAGGTAAGAGGTGGAGGTATAGTTTCATCCTAACGTTTGGGTTCAGCCTAATGGCACGGTAAAAGCGTTCAAGAATATCATCGGCATTTCCTGTGGCTTTAAAGGCTAATTCTGATGGTAGTGGTGGATAGTATGAAAGATTTTTATGGAACCATTGCTCCTGTTCCATAAAAAAGGTTTCCAGCTCTTTCTCGTTCTCAATAAGGAATGCTTTAAGGCTTTTTACCTCAATGGAATCCTGACTTTTTAGACCCTCAATGGTTGATAGTACTTGGTATGCCAAAAGCGGATGTTCCGACCATGCATTAGCCACTTTAGAAATTGTAAATACAGCAAACAATGCAAGGAGCATACCCGTTATTCTTGTTTTCATGGCGTATTATTATTTTGAAAGGCTGATAGTTTATGCAATACTATAAAAAATCGACTTACAACTCAATATATTCCGTAAAAAAATGGTTTTGTGTCTAAATTTAGGAGTAGAGTCTCCGTCTTCAATCAATTTAAGCTAATTTTGGTGCGTTTAAATATAAACCTATGCTATTGTGAAAAACAGAATAATTTTTCTTCTAAAGTTAGCAGGTTTTTGGGTTCTCTTTTTTCTTTTTGCCCGTATCCTGTTTTTGTCCTACCATTACAGTCAAGCTTTTTCACTATCGTTTAACGAGTGGACAAACATCTTTATAAGAGGTTTATGGATGGATCTTTCCATTATAGGATATATTATGCTTCTGGTATTGCTCGTTGTTGCTGCTCTTTTTTTCTCAGGAAAAGTGACTAGGAAAGTGGTTAATATTGTTACCATTATCCTACTTGCATTGTTTTCAGTAGTTGTTGTTGTCGATTTAGAACTATACCGAAATTGGGGCTATAGAATTGATGCCGCTCCAATATTTTACCTAAAAACCCCTGGTGAGGCAATGGCCTCTATCAATGGATGGTTCATTGTCCTTTTTTCGGTGTTCTCTATTCTTTTGTTTTCTTTATCCTATTTTGTTTACACTATTATTGTTAGTAAACCCAAATTAGCCAAAGCGAAATGGTGGAGCATACCAATATTTATTTTTTTTGCTTCTACAATGATTATTCCCATAAGGGGCGGATTTGGCATCGCCCCAATGAATCCAGGTAAGGTTTTTTTTAGTAGTAATTTATTCAGTAACCATGCTTCCCTAAATGTAGTTTGGAACCTAATTCATAGCATTACAAAGTCGGGGAATATGTATAAGGAGTACCCCAATTATGCCAATGAGGCTGAGTCCGAAAAGTTTTACGAATCGTTAAATATAGGGAAGGAGAGTGCGAATAAGGTGCTCAATTGTGAGAAGCCCAACGTGGTGATTATCCTGCTTGAGAGTTTTACTGCAAAAGTTATTGAACCTTTAGATGGAGTTGAAGGGGTTGCTCCAAACTTCACTAGGTTATCCGACGAGGGCTTGTTGTTTACCAATATATATGCATCAGGCGATAGGAGCGACAAAGGGATAATTGCTGTGCTAAGTGGATTTCCTGCCCAATCAACCCAGTCGATTATTAAGCATACGGTAAAGGCCTCAAAACTACCAAGCATAAGCAATTCTCTATATAAGGAAGGGTATAGTACTACATTCTATTATGGCGGCGATCCAGATTTTGCCAATATTCGCTCGTTCTTATACAATGCCAATTTTAAATCGATAGTAACACAGGACGATTTTCCAAAACCGCTTCGATCCAGTAAATGGGGTGTGCATGATGAGCATTTATTTAAGCGGCTTTTAGCCGACCTAGACACTGCACAAGCCCCCAGTTTTAAGTTTCTTTTTACGCTCAGTAGTCACGAGCCATTCGATTTTCCGGGTGAACAAGCCTATCCTGCCACTTCGGAGGAGAACAAGTTTTTAAGTAGTGTAAATTATGTTGATAGGTGGTTGGGATGGTTCTTTGAGCAGGCTAAGCAAAAAAGTTGGTATAATAATACCCTTTTCGTGCTGATAGCTGATCATGGGCATAGGTATCCTGGTTCAAGCCCATACTATGAGTCTGATAAGTTTGCAATACCAATGCTGTGGATAGGTGGGGCGTTGGATACTATTGGCACTAACAACCGGATTGGAGGTCAAGTTGACTTGGCCCAAACACTTTTATACCAACTTGGGGTAAAAACTGATAATTATTTCTTTTCACGAAATCTTTTATCGAACGAAAGTAACCCATTTGCATACTATGTTTTTAACGATGGGTTTGGGTTTGTAACACGCGAGGGTTTGTTTGTTTGGGATCATGTTGGCCAGCGTACCATTGTAGATGCTCCCAATGATAGTATAAAACAATGTGCATTTTCATATTTTAGTAATTACCAGCGCTATTTCCTAGGGCTTTAGAACATCTTAAATCAGCGTAAATCCTCTGTAAGGTAATTGTATTGTATGTTATAAAATTTTACTGTAGGTTTGTAATACTATGTTTTGTGTTAAAATTATATCAATTAAAGTGTTGGAATGCTTTTAGGATACCCTGATGAAAACATCCATGATAATAACGTTAATATACAGGCGAATGACTATCCCATGGATGCTCCATCTCTGCCTGCCTGCTTGCAGGTGTTCCTTTAAAAACTAAAAACAGACAGATGAAACTGATAAAAAAGATATTTGTTATTGCGGTTATTGTCCAGCTTTTTGCCTGCGGATCAAAATCAACGCATAACCCCGAAATACTCCAGGAAGAACAGTTTGCCCACATCGATTTTTTGGCATCAGATTCGCTGATGGGTCGATTACCGGGTACTCCATTCGATAGGGTTGCAGCCAAGTACATTAAGGACTTCTTTGAAGGGAATCGTTTCGAATTATTAGGAAAAAACGGTTACCAGTTCTTTGAGTTTATCGATCATCAGGATATTGGGGATAATAACTCACTTAGTATCAACAAGCACAGCAAAATTTTAGGAACCGATTACGCTGTTTTTCCTTTTTCATCAAGTGATACGATTTCGGGGGCTGTGGTTTTTGTTGGCTATGGCATCAATTTTAAAAACGATTCGTTGATATGGAACGATTTTGATAACCTTAACCTAAGCGATAAGTGGGCGTTAATACTAAGAGGCGATCCGTTGATGGATATGGACAAAAGCCCGTTCACCTCAATTGTGTCCGATAGGCACAAGGCAATGGTTGCCATGGAGCATGGAGCAATGGGAGTTGTTTTTGTTTCAGGCCATAGGTTCGATGCAAAGGACGAACTTATTACCTCTAAGCAGAAAACGTTTCCAATCGCAATCCCTGTTTTACACGTAAATCGTACAATGGCCAATGACATTCTTTCGGGAACGGGGAAAACAATAAAAGGAATTGAGGATGAGACTTCAGCAATAAAAAAGCCAATAAGTTTTGTTTCTGGCAGTAATGTGTGTGCTCGGACCAACATCATTACTAAGAAAAAGAGTACTCAAAATGTTGTTGCTCTGGTAAAGGGGAGCGATCCTCTACTGAAGCACCAGTATGTTGTTGTTGGTGCACACTTCGATCATATAGGAATGGGAGGGAAAGGTTCTTCAAGCCGTATGCCCGATACACTTGCAGTGCACAATGGTGCCGATGACAATGCTTCGGGGGTTTCGGCCATTCTCGAAATAGGGCATAAATTGCTTCATCAAAAACCAAAGCGTAGCATTGTTGTTGTTGCATTTGGTGCTGAAGAGATGGGGCTGCTTGGCTCTAGATTTTTTGTTGAGAATCCGTTAATACCTTTAGATTCAATTGTGGCTATGGTAAATATTGATATGCTAGGCCGACTGGATAGCGAGAATACTCTACAGGTTGGCGGCGTTAAAACAGCAGTTGAGGCTGACAGTATTCTGAATGCCCTTAACGCTAGTTACGAGTTTAATTTGGCGCTAGCACCGCAGGGTTATGGACCATCCGATCATGCTAGCTTTTATGCTAAAAACATCCCTGTTCTATTCTTTTCAACTGGCGCTCATGCCGATTATCATACCCCTAATGATGATATTGAGTTTATAAACATAGAGGGATTGTATAAGGCATCAAACTATATTTATGATGTGATTGGCAGCATTGCCAATGACAGTAGTAAGCCAACGTTTCAGGAGGCTGGCCCTGCTGCACCCTCATCAAGGCATGGAGGAGAGTTAAAAGTTAGGCTTGGCATTATGCCCGATGTTAGCGGTGTGCGTAACGATGGTCTGCAAGTACTTGCTGTTAATGATAGCCAGTCAGCAGGCTTGGCTGGTATCCAGAAAGGCGATTTAATTACTGCTCTAAATGGGCATAAAATCAACAACATTCAGGATTACATGTTTTACCTTCAGAAACTTGAGGTAGGTTCTACTGTTTCTGTTGAATTTAAGCGTGATGGAAAAATAATGGTTGTGCTTGCACAGCTATAACAGAATATGTTTTTATAGGATTTAATAATTTTAAAACAGAGTTTATGAAGCGAACAGTATGGTTTTGGCTAATTGCAATTGTAATTACGCTTGCCTCAGTCGTTTTTCAGCGTCAATCGGGTCCTACTTATCCTAAAAAGATTGATTTTAATGTTGACACGGTTACCGCTACGTTAAAGTTGCCTCGTAGTTCCGAGGTTGGAAGCCAATTGCAGATTGCCATTCCCATTTTGCCTTGGGAATATACCGCTAAACTGCATCATCGGCCATACCCCTCGAATAGCGATTGGACAGTTGAACCATCATTTTGGCCAGAGGAGGATAAATTTGTTTCGTACCTACCAGAGGTAAATCAAAAAGCAGCAAAACTAGAGTACTTTATCGAAATAGAACATTTTACCTCAGATGAGGTTGTTAAGTTACCCGAAGAACCAGTTGTAATAAGGTATAAGGGGTCGGTTCCTGCTTGGGCGCTTATTCCTCATATTATTTTTATTTTTATTGCGCTCATATTTAGTAGTCTATCAGGTGTTATGGCTGCCTTTAGCTACGATAAATATAGATTCTGGTCTTTAGTTACACTTATACTAATATTTATAGGTGGCCTAGTATTTGGGCCAATTGTTCAAAAGTTTGCATTTGATCACTTCTGGACCGGATTTCCGTTGGGTAAGGATCTCACAGACAATAAAACCCTGATAATGTTTGTTATATGGCTTATTGCTATTCTTGTAAATTGGAAACGATCAGTTCCAATGGTTACTGTTTTAGCAGCAATATTTACGCTGATTATATACTGTATTCCTCACAGCCTTCGAGGTTCGGAATTTAGCTATGAATCGGGCGAAATAGTAACAGGAATGATAACTTACCTTAAAGCATTCTTTTGATCATAGTAGTATTTTTTATAAAATAAAATCGGGCTAACAATATTGTTAGCCCGATTTGTTTTACGGCTTGCTAAAGTTTATTCCTACTCGCAATCCTTACTTTATTCTTGTACTTCTTCGTGGTCGTGGTCACAGTCGTGAGCCGCTCCTTCTTCTGTTTTGCATGTATCTACTTCTGCATGCTCACAGTCATGCTCTGCTTTTAGTTCATCGTTGCACTCTACTTTAGCATTTTCGGCTTTGTTCTTTTCAGCGGTTGGTCCGCACGATCCTAAAAGGAATGCTATGGCAACAAGCGTGCTGATAAGTAATAATTTAGTGTTTTTCATCTTTTTAAAAGGTTTATTGGTTTAATAAAAAAATCGTCTAAAAATATGACATTAACCTATAACAACAACAATTGTCTGTTGATTTATTTAAATTTAAATTAATTCTTAATAGGTCATTTCGGTGTGAGTTAGCAATCGTTTTCATCGTCTGTTATCTAACTCCGCCTTGTAACAAGACGATTATTTAACGATTTAATCTGGAAATCAAAAGATTCACCCTTGTATAGGCTTTATTTCTATTGCTAAGTTTAAAAAACATCAGACACATCTTTAACCAATAAAATTTTATGCTATTTTGCATGATAATTCTAGGGTTCGATGCAGCATAAATAGATAAAACTTCGTCATTAGATTAGAAAAATGAAGGTTATTAAGTATTCCAACATTCATCAGCCATTGATTGACCTTTGTAAAAAAGGAGATGCAAACGCACAGTTTGAGATATACAAACTGTACTCTAAGGCAATGTATAATACGTGTTTGCGGATTGTTGGAGATACAGTTGAGGCAGAGGATGTTTTGCAAGAGTCGTTCTTTAAGGCATTTGACAAGATTAACACCTATAGAAACAAGGTTAGCTTTGGTGCTTGGCTGAAACGGATAGTGGTTAACGCATCACTGGACCAATTAAAAAAGTCGAAAATAGATTTAATCTCTATCGATAGCATTCATGGTATTAAATCGGAGAGTATTGAAGGCGTTGACTTTGAACCAGAATCAGTGGAGCGGCTAAGGTGGGCAATTACACAATTACCCGACGGGTATCGAACAATAGTCTCTTTGTTCTACTTTGAGGGGTATAGCCACGATGAGATATCAGAAATGCTTGAAATTAAATCCTCAACATCGCGTTCGCAGCTAACAAGAGCTAAGCAGCGCCTTTACGAAATAATGAAAGTTAAATGTTAAAGTATTAGGCATGGATAAGTTACAAGATTTTATAGAGAGAAACATGTCGGACCTAAATGGTGTTGATCCTCCTTACGGGCACACCGATAGGTTTAGGGAAAAACTAAACGCTCGTCGCCCTGCAAAAACCAAGGTTAATTATTGGCTAATAGCAAGTGCAGCAGCGGTTGCAGGGCTTATTCTTACTGCAAGTTTTAGTTTGCTATTAAATTTTATTGGCATAATGAACTCATTTGATAATGACCTGTTAACTGCAAGCTTATCGCCTGAACTTGTGCAGATAAGCGAATCGTACCAGTATCAAGTTAACCAAAAACAACATATTATTAGTAAGATGTTGGCTGGTGATAATAGTGCGCAAAAAGCAGATATACTACTTACTATTGACGAGTTAAACAGTGGACACCAAAGTATGCTACAAGAGTTGACTAATAATCTAAAACCAGAAAGAGCAATGTTTGTAATTAGCCGTTACTATCAAGCTCAACTTTCAGTTTTAGAAGGGATAATATTAAATTTAGATGAAACAAAATTGGATACTGAATCATTTTAATAATATTGCATTATGAAAACTAGAATATATTTGAAATTGCTGGTTGCATCAATTTTAATCGGTACAGGTACTTTTGGAACCAATGCATTTGCCGAGGTGCTAACCAAAAAGGAGCATAAGGAGTTTGCTATTACCAATGACTCAAAGTTGTTTATTGACAATAGGTTTGGTCTGGTTAGTATTGAGAATTGGGACCAAAGCAGTATAAGCATCGACGTTGAAATTACGGTTGAGCACTCAAGCAGAGATAGGGCAGAGCGAATGCTGTCGGCCATACAAGTTACCCTTGAACTGCAAGGGAATGAGATTAGAGGAATAACTCAGATTGACGAGAAACTTATGAAATCGTTTGGTAACTTTAATACCGGTTCATCTACCAAGGGGCTAAAAATTGACTATCGTATTAAGATGCCGAGCCATGTTGATGTTAATTTGAAGAACAAGTATGGCGATATGTTTATTGATGAGCTTACTGGACATTCAAATATCAATATAAAATACGGTAACCTTAAGGCCAATCGGATTATGTATGGTAGTTACGACCCGCTAAGCATAATAACCTTGGGCTACGGCAATGCCTCAATTGATGAAATGGATTGGATGCGATTTGATGTTAAGTACGGCAACTTGGACATTGTTAAGGCAAAGGCAATCGTAATCCTGAGTAAGTATACAAACGTATCGGTTGATGAGCTTAGCTCTTTAGTGGTTGAGTCGAAATACGATAACTATAAAATTGGTGCCGTACACAACATCGTTGCCAGTAGCGGTTATACTTCCTATAAGGTTGGTCAACTAGGTAAACAGCTCGATATTGAGAGTAAGTATGGTGATGTTCGCATAAATTCGGTAGCAAATAACTTCGATGTTATATCGTTTGTTGGTAGCTATGCTAGTATTTATGCGCCAATAGCGGTTGGGGCTTCATATAGTATTGTTGGGGAGGTGTCGTACGGTAAGTTATCATACAATAGCCCAGCGAGGGTAAGCCGAATAGATAGCAACAATAAAATCTCAGTAAATGGTAGAGTAGGAGCGGACGAGGATGCGGCGGCACAGGTTAAGGTAAAAGTAAGGTACGGAAACGCAAATCTTAAGTAGATTAGCCACATAGTTTCAGCATAAATGAATAACCGTCAGGTCGATTGTCGATTTGACGGTTTATTTATTGTTATCATTGTTGTGAAGTATTTAAACCAATGCTGATTAAACATATCTAAATTTTCAACAACCATTAGTGTAACTAAACAAATAACCCCATGAAGAGATTTTTTTTACTATTTATTGCATTTGTTTCGCTAGGATTTACCCTTACATATGGGCAAATTAACCCTGTAACAAAAGCCAACTACGAATCGGCATCTCATTTTTCGCCAAACAGATTAAAGAAAATGGTGTTCAGCACTAGTGTTGATGCCCATTGGCTTAAAAATAGCACACGCTTTTGGTATTCGTACCAAACTAGCGAAGGAAAAACCTTTTACATTGTTGATCCAGCAAAGAAATCGAAATCGGTTCTGTTTGATAATGTAAAAATGGCCGCTGAAATATCAAGGTTAACACTTGATCCATTCGATGCTCAAAACATTCCCATTAAGGATCTAAAGTTTTTAGATAACGAGGAGGTAATTCGTTTCTCAATTCAGAGTAAGTTGATAGACGAGGAAAAAAAGGACGAGGAAGAAGAAGAGGATGATATGACCGAGGATCAAGGGCAAAACCGTAAGGGAGGGAAGGACAAACCCAAGAGGAAAACCTGGTTCTTTGAGTACAATATCCAAACGGGAAAGCTAACAATGCTTGACGATTATAAAAAGCCAAAGGATAAGCCCAAGTGGGCAAATATATCGCCCGATGGTGAAAGAGTTATTTTTGCTCGCAACCATAACCTATTCTGGATGGATAAGGAGAACTATGAGAAAGCCCTAAAGAAGGAGAAAGACTCAACTATTGTTGAGCATCAGCTTAGCTGGGATGGTGAAGAGGATTACAGCTACAGTTCAGGTGAGCGGAACGTGGATAATGTGGAAAAAGAAAAGAATAAGGATAAGCGGAAGGGAGCATGGGCACTTTGGTCTGCCGACTCAAAGATAATAGCACTTACGCGTACCGATATGCGTAAACTTAAAGATCTATGGGTGCTAAAATCACTCTCGAATCCTCGTCCAACTTTGGAATCATACAAATACCACATGCCAGGCGAAAAGGATGCACCTGATACGGAGATGTTGGTTTTTAATTTTGTTGATTCTCTCCCTGTAAAAATTAATGTGAATGCATTTCCTGATCAAACACTTTCAATACAATATGCCCCTAGGTTACAAAGGGAGCGCGACGAGGATTATGTTGCTCCAAAATTATTAGAAGATCAGTCAGGGAGTTTTTATTTTACCCGTACTTCACGTGATTTAAAACGAATTGATATTTGCCTAGCCGATCCAAAAACGGGTGAGACAAAAACGGTAATTGAAGAACGTTTGAATACTTATGTTGAAACTCGTTCTTTGGGTGTAGTAAATAGCGGCAGAGAGCTTATTCATTGGTCGGAACGCGATGGCTGGGCACACTTCTATCTATATGATGCACAGGGTAATATGAAGAACCAAATTACATCTGGCCCATTTCACTCCGAAAGGATTGTTAAAATTGATGAAAAAGCTAGGGTTCTGTACTTTACAGCGCATGGTGTACAGCCTAATGAGGATCCATACTACGAGCATTTTTACAAAGTTAGCTTCGATGGTAGCGGCTTAACGTTACTCAATAAGGGTAACTTTGATCATAGCGTATCGATGGATGATGAGAACAAGTTCTTTGTTAATAACTTTTCAAGAGTAAATACAGTGCCCAAAGCGGAGGTGAAGGATAGCAGGGGCAATAAAATTATGGACTTGGAAGAGGCTGATTTAAGTTTACTGTTTGCCGCAGGGTATAAGTTCCCCGAACCATTCAAAGTGAAAGCCGATGATGGAATTACCGATTTATATGGTGTGATGTATAAGCCTTTCGATTTTGACTCAACAATGACTTACCCCATTATTCAGTATGTTTATCCAGGCCCCCAGACGGAAGCGGTTAACAAGTCATTCTCTGCCCGAATGGATAGAACCGATAGGCTAGCACAAATGGGATTTATTGTTATAACTGTTGGTAATAGAGGTGGACATCCCGATAGATCGAAGTGGTACCATAACTATGGATACGAAAATTTGCGTAATTATGGATTAGCAGATAAAAAGGCCAGCATTGAGCAACTTGCCAGTAGGCATAAATTTATCGATATTCATAAGGTAGGGATTCATGGCCATTCAGGAGGAGGATTTATGTCAACAGCAGCATTGCTTGTTTATCCTGATTTCTTTAAGGTAGCTGTATCCAATGCGGGTAACCATGAGAATAATATCTATAATCGTTGGTGGAGTGAAAAGCACCACGGTGTTAAGGAGGTTACGGATACAACCGGTAAGGCTACTTTTGAGTACAGCATCGATAAAAACTCCGATTTAGCCAAGAATTTAAAGGGTAAACTTTTGCTTACAACAGGCGAAATTGATGATAATGTTCACCCAGGAAATACAATTCGTATGGCCAATGCACTTATTAAGGCAAACAAACGATTCGATTTCTTTATGTTCCCTGGTCAGCGTCACGGTTATGGCGATATGTTTGAGTACCATTTTTGGCTAACTGCCGATTACTTTGCAAAGCATCTCATTGGCGATTTTTCAAATAGCGTGGATATAATTGAGATGAATAGAGATATTGAGTTGAAGAGGTAAGCAAACACAATATTTAAAAAAAAGGCTACTCAAAATAAAAAAGAGTAGCCTTTTTGCTTTTAACCAAATAATATCAACCCAGATAAGGTTCTGAATCTAGGAAGGTGTTAACTATCAGGATTAGTATAATACTTATGGATGAAACTTTTTCGAACTAACCTTAACTTTACTATCCTGAAATAGGTTGACAAAAGATTAGTCAACTTAATAAAAGGAAAGATGTAAGAATCACGATCAATTACACCGCCAAAAGGTAGCATCATCTATTAGATGCAGGAGTGTTCTACCCTAGAACAAAGAGAAACAGGGCATGAGCAAGATGAGCAAGTAGCATGATATCAAGCGCCTCAAGGATCGTATAGAGGAACTGGAGTACATTAAGGGACCTCAGTAGGACATCATTATCGACTTGGAGCAGATTACGTGAGGGATCTCGCAAAAAAAGTCATAACCTAGAATAAAAAAGGTCAACCTATATCAGGACGATACAAAATCTCTAAACCCACTCCACTATCCCTTGTTTCACGGCATACTTTATTAATTCAGCAGTGTTGTTGAATCCAAGTTTCCGCAAAATATTATTTCGGTGGGTTTCTATGGTGCGGTGGCTCACATTTAGCTTATCACCCACTTCTTTAGCAGAATGGCCGTCACATAAGTGTTGTATGATTTCGATTTCACGGGGAGTAAATACGGT
>JAQUJY010000010.1 GCA_028680705.1 Bacteroidales bacterium | reverse complement strand
ACATTTCTACAACCATCGGTATAAAAATCACCATCGGTTGTTCCTTGCCAATGCAAATATGAGGAAAAAATGTAAGTTTGTATAACAGTCTGTAACGATTGTCCGATTAATAGGGGGCTAAACCAATGTCCATTTATTTTTAGGAGAAATTCACAACCTTTCAGCTGGCTCGATAATTACCTTTGACAAAGGGTATTTTGATTATGCCCAATATCAGAGATTTATGTTAATTCAAAGATTGCAATAATCGTGACGCAATACCCCTAAAATAAAAAACGCAACCAATTAATAATTAACTGATTGCTTTATGTTGTTGTCGGGGAGGGATAGGATTATATATAGTACTAATATTCAACAAACTAACGGTATTGTGCAATAAGAATGTAACACAAAATAAAAATTAAGTAAAAAATAGTGGTAGTAGCTTACAAAATAGGCATAAAAAAGTAACCCTATGGCAGGGTAATACACTTAGGGATCTGGAGCGTGGGGTGCGACATAAATAAACTAATGATTGTAATAATTTCTGGAAAATTTAAACAGGGCAGAATTTTATAACACATTTTACACTGCAAACAAAAACGACCCTGTAATCTGCTGATTAACAAGGTCGTTCGTTTTTACTAGTCGGGGTGGCAGGATTCGAACCTGCGACCCCCTGGTCCCAAACCAGGTGCGCTAACCGGACTGCGCTACACCCCGAAAATAATGCTATATAACTGTGATATTCTTATAAACTCGCTTCCTTACTCCCCTACTCTCACAACTACATTAGAATTTCAATGCTAATTGTTGCGGAGAGAGGGGGATTCGAACCCCCGGTACAGTTGCCCGTACGGCAGTTTAGCAAACTGCTGGTTTCAGCCACTCACCCACCTCTCCTAAAAACTTTTGCGAGTTCGGCAGTTTATCCACCATTCGGTAGATGACTTAAGCCTAAAATGCTGAGTTATTAATTACTCACACACCAAACAAACATTTTATAAAAGAACCCTTTGCTAAAAGCATGGCAAAAGTATAAAATCAATTGAAAACAGCAAACTTTTTATGGCTTTAAATTAGAATACTTTTGGTAAAAAAAAGTAAGCGCTGTTATACAAGTACATATAAAATCAAAATCCCAGATTTAAAGAGCTCCTTTTAAAATTGCCTCAATAATATCAGAGGTTATGGTTTTATTCTCTCCAAGTTTCCATCCCCGTTGCTTAAAACGCTCTACAATTGGCTTAAGTTGATCTATTGTTATGCCGTAATCGGCAAAACGCGTTTTAATACCCATCGATTGGAAAAACTTTTCGGTTGCCTCAATGGCCTTGTCAACGCGAATATCATCGGTTCCAGTTTCAATCCCCCATACCCTTTTACCGTACTGTAAGAGTTTCAACTTCTTCTCATCGCGCATGGTTCTGAGTAGCGAGGGCAAGATTATGGCTAACGTAATAGCATGATCGAGTCCAAAGAAAGCGGTTAGCTCATGCCCAATCATGTGCGTTGCCCAATCGGTTGGCACACCAACCGAAAGAATACCATTCAGAGCCATGGTACAACTCCACATAATATTCGACCGTACATCGTAGTTTAGTGGGTTGCTAATGGCCTGCGGGCCAAGCTCAACCAAGGTCTGCAATACGCCTTCGGACCATCTGTCCTGAATATGCGCTTGATCAGGATATGTTAAATACTGTTCGGTTACGTGTATAAATGCATCTATAACCCCGTTGGCAACCTGAGTTTCTGGCAACGAATAGGTAAATGTTGGATCGAGAACAGAGAATTTCGGATAAAGTAATGGGCTGCCAAAAGAATATTTCTCCTGAGTTGACTTACGGCTTACAACAGCCCCAGAGTTCATTTCTGATCCGGTAGCCGGTAACGTTAGCACTGTTCCTATGGGTAAGGCATTCTCAACAGTAAAGGCCTTGCCCCCAACCAGCAAATTCCAAGGATCGCCAGTAAAAGGAACAGCTGCTGCAATAAACTTTGTACCATCAATTACGGAGCCTCCGCCAACCGCCAGCAAAAAAGTTACCTGTTCTTTACGAGCGTAATCAACAGCCTTCATCAGGTCTTCGTACTTCGGATTAGGCTCAATACCGCCAAACTCAACAACCTTAAATCCTTTTAGTGCATTCATCACCTTCTGATAAACGCCATTCTTCTTAATGCTTCCCCCACCATAGGTTATCAAAACCACTGCATCTTCAGGAATCTCATTGGCAATTTCATCAACCTTACCCTCTCCAAAAAGGATTTTAACCGGATTATAAAACTCGAAACTATTCATATTGAAAGCGTTTTAATATTAAACACATATTTGTAGGATGTAAAACATCAATGAAAACGTTTTGTTTTCAAAACTAATCAGTGTTGCTTTCTTTAGGTTTTTTAGCATCGCCCACAATCATCCTATTGTTATACCATGCAAAAAGGCTGAGGGTTAATAAACCCACCACAATAATAAATAACCAACGGGGCACTGAAACAGCATCACCACCTGCATAGCTGTGCAAACCCGACAGGTAATAGTTAACCCCGAAGTAGGTCATAAGCACCGAACCAATGCCAATTAAGGAACCAAAATTGAGCGCAAACGTTGATTTAAACGAAGGGATTAACCGCATATGAAGCACAAAGGCATAAACCAAAATGGTAATCAGCGCCCAAGTTTCCTTTGGATCCCATCCCCAGTATCGCCCCCACGATTCGTTGGCCCAAACAGCACCTAGGAATGAGCCTATTGTTAAAAGGTATAACCCAAGGGTTAGGTTTAGCTCATTAATAACCGTAATACTCTTAATATGCTTATCGATACTTGCAAAGTTTTTCTTTGTTTGAAAAGCATATAGAAAGATGTTAAAAAGACCCAGTATTGCTCCCAGGCCAAAGAAACCATAGCTGGCGGTAATTACCGCTACATGAATGGTTAACCAATATGATTTGAGCACAGGGACAAGATTGGTAATTTCAGGGTCCATCCATGAGAGGTGGGCAACAAAAAGAATTAGCGTACTAAGCAATGCTGTAGCTGGCAGCACTACCCTGCTGCGCCTAGCAAACATAAAACCGGCAAGCATTGCCGCCCACGATACGTAAACCAACGATTCGAACCCATTACTTAATGGTGCTCTACCTGCAATATACCACCTCAACCCAATGGCAAAAGTTTGTGCAACAAACCCCAGTATAAGCACAGCTGCAAGAACAGTAAAAATACGCTTACCCAAGTTCCCCTTATAGAACATTTCAGTAAAAACAATGATTAGCAGCACAAGACCAGTTAACCCATAAAAGGGTATTAAGCGCTCAAAAATTAGTAGTCTATTCGATATCACCTCTGCCCTAATCTTTGATTCCAGAGGAATAATACTTCCTCCATACTGTAGTTGTGTGGCCTTTAATTCTGACAACAACTCCCTGGGTTGTTCCCAATTTTCGTCCTTAACTGCATTTCTAACGCTGAGAATATAGCTGGAGTAGACATCGCCAAAACCAAACACACTAGTTGAATCAGGCCTGTTCGATACCTCATCCATCGATAACCAACGATTTTCGGCATGCCCTGGTATTGGGAATATCCGAGCCATCTGCCCAGTAAATACCATATAAAGAATATTAACCTTCTCGTCGGCCTTTATCACCTCTTTTTGCAATGCTGTACGTTGTGCTGGTTTTTGGGCAAAAGCCTCCTGAACCAATCGTCTTAGTTTGTAGGAACCATCGACCTTATGGTCGAAAAAATCGACAAAGGCGGCCATATCGTCTCTTACCCCAAGCACTCTACTAAGTTCCTTTCCCTTAATTTTGATTATAGGGGTGTGCTGCCAAAAATCGGGATATACAGACATACCCAAGTAAACTTGCTCTGGCGATTGGCCATTAAGTTTAGTTGACCTATTGAGTTTGCGTAAAACCTCACTGGCTAATGTCGATACAGGTTTCATTCGCCCTCCTTTATCCTGAAGAAGCAATGAGCTAAACTCACGAGCATGTTCCTTATTTACCTCTGGGGCATTATTCTGCGCAAAAAGGGGAACAGAGCTAAGCAACATTAAAAGAATAATTATGGCCGAAGCGGGTTTAGAAATCAGCTTGCGAAACCTACTACCGGAGCTTACAAGCGCCCACAATATTCCCACAACAAGAATAAAGTATCCCAAGTAACTTATCGTTGTGCCTAACAAATCCTTATTCACCGACAGGAACGTTCCCTTCTCATCATCATCGTATGAACTCTGATAGAATCGATAACCTTTATAATTTAGTATATTATTCATGAAGATACTGAAGGGTTTCTCAAGATTATTCTCTTTGTCTATCACCACCACATTCGAGGTAAACGATGATGGACTATCGGAACCAGGATATCGTTCTAAAATAAAATCCTGAAGTTTTACACCAAAGGGTATTTCAATCTGTTTTGGTCCATACTTAAACCCAACCCTCTTTCCCTCAAAATTTTCGTAAACCGGATTGTCGCTAACATTCGAGAGCGGCACGTAAATATTACGCTCATTGCCTTTATACTTTGCACTTAGGGCAATTACATCGGTGCCACTAATATTGGGGTCGGGGTTGTAAACCATTTTAACAATGGCCGACTCCCAGTGCCCACGATAGGCAAACTGAGAACGTCCAATCTGGTAAAACACTTTTGGCTTCAGTTTAATTGAATCATTCTGATGAAGTTCTTCCTCCACTCCATCCTCCATTTGGCTAGCTATTATGGGTAATGTAGATTGCACCTGAATCTGTGAATCAACAAGTTTTAATGCAACTTCATACTTATTGCCATCGGAGGCAAACCCAATACTCACATTATCAATATTCACAGGATGATTTGGTCTGACCAAAACAGGGGTATTCTGAATAGCTGAAATAGCAAAAAGCGAAACAACAGGATATCCGTCGAAATGCTCAACCACGGTTTCTACTGCGTGGGGGATTAAATCGGTTAGTTCAATTTCCAGCCTTTCACCATTGAATTTTAAAGTATTCTTGTATCTATTCCTCGAAACTGGTGTTAACGTAACCTTGTCGCTATCAACCAATTCCTCGTCATTGTAAGTACTAATCCATTTTTCGGCTGAGCTAAACCACTTGGCTGTTTCACCTTTACGAATATGCATCATTCCCTCTTGCCCATAATACCTTGTAATGGCAGAGCCAATAAGAATAACAACAAAACCTAGGTGAAAAAGCATCACGGCAACCTTACCCTTTTTAAAAAGTTTTCTGGTAAAAATTGAGGTCAAAAAGTTAAGAACAAGCAATAGCATGATAAACTCAAACCACCATGCATTATAAACTATAGCCCTTGCAGCCTCTGTTCCAAAATCGTTCTCAATAAAAGTGGCCATTGCGCTCGATACTCCAAAGGCAATAATCAACAGGGCCATCAGCATAGGTGAGGCCAAAAACTTAAAAAATTTCATCATAAAAGATTGTTTAGGGAAGTTCAGGTTTAAACGATAATCTGAATTGTTTTTTTCATGTCAATTAGCACTGCATCCTCGTCTTTTTTATATGCGGGTTTAACAGCAACATATAACGAATGTTCATCCGTTTCGGCAAGAAACACCAATTCTAATTCGGGCAGAGCTGCAACAAGATTCTCGAACAGGTCAAAATCATCAAGCCTCTCATATCCGCCAAGGGCATTATATCTTAGAACGGAAATTAAATCTTCTAACTCAGATTGGATTATACTTTGAGCTAACTTCTCTGACAAAAAATCGCGAGCTCTGTTTTTCGAAATTTTGAGCGTATTCATAGCAGCAAGTTTTATGGGTCAAAAGTTATGAAATATCGGGGAAATAACACTAACTTTTTATAAAAAACTATTAAAACCGACTCTTGCTGGAATAATAAAATACTGAAACATTATTTCAGTGCTAAACAAAAAGGCCTACATGCTTGCGTATTAACTCACAAATAGATTTAAATCAATCTGTCGGAAGTTAAAGAATGAAATCTTGTTTTCTAAGGGTGCACCTATGAATTAGGTGTTTTGTTTGCAGATTGATAAAGCAATGTAATTTCAATAGCATAAATTAATGCCTGCTGATATTTTAAATCCGTTTTGTACCTTTGCTAGGTAACTTAAATCCGTATGAAAATGGAAACATCAGATAGAATTAACAAACTCAGAGATTCTATGGCATCAAACGGCATAGCCGCATACATTGCCCCCAGTAGCGACCCACACCTTAGTGAATACCTCCCCGATTGCTGGAAATTGAGAGCATGGCTGTCTGGCTTTACAGGATCTGCTGGTACGCTTGTGGTTACAACAACCAAAGCAGCACTTTGGACAGACTCACGATATTTTCTTCAAGCCGAGCAAGAACTTAGTGGCAGCGGTATTGAACTTTGTAAATTGGGATTACCCAATACTCCTAGCATTGAAGATTGGCTGGGACAAAACCTTGAGCATGGTCAAATAGTTGGTTTCGATGGGCGTTTACTTTCGTATATGCAAGCAGCCAAACTAATCAAGGACATAAAACAAAAAGGCCTAAAATCGAACCCCAAAGTTGATATAATCAACGAGATTTGGGACGAAAGGCCCGATATGCCAACTGGGAAAGCATTTGAGCATGAGCTCAGATATGCTGGACTTGCCGTTAACGAAAAGTTAACCATTATCCGCAAAGAACTTACAAAAAACAGTGCAAATGCTTGCATCCTTTCTGCTTTAGACGAGGTGGCATGGGCATTCAATATCAGAGGAAACGATATTGAATACAACCCCGTAGCTATGGCTTACGGCTTTATAACGCTTGAAAAAGCAACACTTTATATTGATCCACAGAAACTGAGCGAAGAGTTGGCTAACAATCTAGTTCAGCAAGGCGTAACCATTAAAAATTACGGTAAGATTGGGAAGGCGATAAAATCGGCAACAGCCGAAACTATTTTTGCTCTAGACAAGTCGAGGATAAACCACTGGCTCTACTCACTTATCCCAAAGGAGTCGAAAACTATTAAAACGTTGAGCATACCCACCAAGCTAAAGGCTATTAAAAACCCTATTGAAATTGAAAACATTAAGCAAAGCCTTATAAAGGATGGGGTAGCCATGTGCAAATTTATACATTGGGTTGAAAATGGAGTGGGCAAAGAACAGATTACTGAAACAACCATCGCCGAAAAGCTGGTTGAACTACGTAGCGAACAGGAAGGATTTGTTTCCGAAAGTTTTGGCACAATTGCAGGTTACCGCGAACATGGAGCTATTGTTCACTACAGCGCAAGCGCTGAAACAGCATCGCAAATAAAACCCGAGGGCTTTCTACTTGTCGATTCGGGTGGGCAATACCTGCAGGGAACAACCGATATAACCCGAACCACCCACCTTGGTCAACCAACCCAGGAAGAGATGGAGGACTACACGCTTGTGCTAAAGGGGATGATTCAGCTCTCAATGGCACAATTCCCTGCCGGAACGCGTGGTAGCCAACTCGATATACTGGCGCGAATGGCCATGTGGAACAAAGGCGTAAACTACGGCCATGGTACAGGGCATGGCATTGGAGCATTCCTGAATGTTCACGAAGGACCACAATCCATTAGACAAAACGAGAATCCTGTAACCATTGAGCCAGGGATGATTCAATCCAACGAACCTGGCATTTACCGTGCTGGCAAATATGGAATCCGTATTGAGAATCTCATAATTTGCCGTGAGGCAATGGAAACCGATTCGGGCAAGTTCTACAATTTTGAAACGGTTACACTGTGCCCAATTGACACAAAGCCAATAAAAGTTGATATGCTTAGCCCTGAGGAACGCAGTTGGCTAACCGATTACCATAAAATGGTTTACGAAAAATTAGCCCCCCGGCTTAACCAGAGCATGAAAGACTGGCTGTTAAAGAAAACAAAAGAAATTTAAATGGTTAACCTAAAACTATATTCCACTTAAATCAGTCGCATTGAGTAGACTTGATTACTCCACAAAACAAAAAAACAAAACTCGCCTTACTAAAAGAGTTAACGGCAATTAGAAACTCATACGTAAAATAACCAAACAGTTAAAAATGAAAATCAAAACAAACCTGATTATTCTAATCGTCATTATTTCTATTGGCTGCTCAAATATTAGTAAAAACGATATTGTATTTGATAATCAGCTATCAGAACTACTTGAGAATAAAAACTTTTTCGTGCTTAGGGAAAAGTTGAAAAATGCAGAGAACAAACTGTCTAGGGACAGGCAACTATACTACGAAGCATATTGTGCTCAAGCATTTAACGAGATGCAAAAATCCAATGAAAATGTAAATATCCTGTTAAAAAAATACAAGAGCCAACTCAACGACACGATTATATCTGAATTGCTGACTATTAAATCTAATAATTTCATCCACAGGTATCAGTATAAAGATGCAACTGAAATATATAAAACTATTATTGAGAAATACAATCATCTTTTAGATAGTTCAAAAATGGAAGATTACCAGAACATGCTTCATCTCTTTGAAACTATAGCCTCTGTGGAACCTCAAATGATTCACAAAGAAAAGGATACTGAAATTCCCTCTTACCGAAATCAATATAATCATTTAATGAGCACCGTTAAATGTGGCAAAATACAAGATGAATTTATTTTTGATACAGGTGCTGAGTTGTCAACCATCTCCAGCAGTTTTGCAAAAAAAATGGGACTTAAGATATATGAATCTGACGTAAAAGTAGGTTCGTCTACAAGTATTACCGTTCAAACAAAATTGGCAGTGGCCGATAGCCTATACGTAGGTGATATTCTATTTGAAAACGTGGTGTTTCTTGTGCTCCCTGACGAGCATCTATCTTTCCCTTCTATCAATTATGAAATTCACGGCATTATTGGTTTCCCGGTTATTCATCAAATGGGTGAAATAAGAATACGTAAAGATGGAACACTTAAGGTGCCATTTGCACCACAAAGTAAGCAATTAGAAAATATGTTTTTGGATGGCTTACGTCCTGTTGTACAGTTATTTTCAGATAATGATACTTTGCTTTTAACTTTTGATACTGGCGCAAATAAATCTGAACTATCAAAAAGATATTATGAAGCTCATAAAGATGAAGTAGAAAGGAATGGGAAACTACAAACCGCCCAGCAGGGTGGTGCAGGTGGAATTATTGATATTGAAGGGTACGTTCTAAAAAACTTTAGCTATACCATCGGGACTAGAAGTAATGTCCTTCCAGAAATACGTGTTTTACTTGAAGAATTTGAGTTTACCAAACATTATGACGGTAATTTAGGACAGGATGTTTTCACACAGTTTAATGAGATGACCCTAAATTTTAATCATATGTTCATTGATTTTGAATAAAAAGCAGAAATTAAACCTACCAAACACAAGCACATACTACCTCTGGAACACTAGTTCTGTAATAGAGATTGATGCTCAAAAACTTTTCCGTAAACCCATTTACCAAAAAACCCTGTAAACTATATATTTTGCAGGGTTTATTGTTGTGCCCAGAACAAGGCTTGAACATCGTAACTGGGTGCATATGTTCATAAAAATGGTGTTACAATTAACAACTATCGTATTTATTTGTATTTCTGTTTGTTAAACACCCTTTTGCATCACTTTTTATTTATTGTGATGTTACAAATATAGTTACATTGTTGCGTAAATGTTTGCATTTGTGGTGCAAATAAAGTATATTTGCACCACACTACTTTTCAAACATTATGGCAACAGTCACAGCTTTTATTCGTACTTCCAAAAAAACCGACAGGGCCAATGTTCGATTTAGGCTTAGGGATGGTCGCGAAACACAGCTATTCTACAAAAGCCCTTTGGAGGTAAACCCCACCGTTTGGGATGCAAAAAAACAGGAGATCAAGGCAAAAATCGTTTACGATACAGCCAAGCGCGCCGAGTTCAACCAGAACGTAGCAAACTACAAAAAGTTGCTACTGGATGTTTACCGCTCAATGCCTCTAAATGAGCCAATAACTACAGATAAGTTTAAAATAGAAGTAGATAAGACCCTACACCCCGAGAAGTATGACTTAAGCCTTACCCCCCAAACCTTCTTTGAGGTGTGGAATGAGTTTCTAAAGACAAAAAAACTGGCTGAATCCCGAAAGCGTGCCTTTATGGTTATAAAACGGGCGTTGAAGCGTTTTGAACTCTATGAAAAAATAAGAGGGGAATTTGAGCTGACCCTCGACGGGATCACGGCCAATACCCTACAAAAATTTGAAGAATTCCTAGTGAATGAGCACAAAATCTTTGAGCGATACCCAAAAATATACGAGGCAGTTCCAGAGACCCGCACCCCTAAACCGAGGGGGCAAAATACGATTAACGGCATCTTTGTGAAGTTCCGGACTTTCTACATTTGGGCTGTTGACAATGGCAAAACAACCAATAACCCCTTCCGAAAGTACAGGGTTGAGGAGTCGGTCTATGGAACGCCCTACTACATATCAGTTGATGAACGGAACGCCCTATACAACGCTGATTTTTCCCACAACCCCCAGCTAGCAACCCAGCGCGACATATTCGTTTTCCAGTGCCTGATCGGCTGCCGGGTAGGTGACCTCTTGCTGATGACCAAGGCCAATGTAATAAACGGAGCCATTGAGTATGTTGCCAGAAAAACCAAAAACGGCAACCCTATAACGGTTCGTGTGCCCCTCAACTCCATAGCCAAAGAGATACTAGAGCGCTACAAGGATTATGAGGGGCGTGGGTTACTGCCTTTCATCACCTCGCAGCGCTATAACGATTACATAAAGGATATGTTTGAGGCCGCTGGGATTACTCGCATTATCACCTGGTTGAACCCCACCACCCGCGAGCCTGAGCAACGCCCCATTAACGAGGTTGCCAGCTCTCACCTTGCCCGACGGTGCTTTGTTGGCAACCTGTACCGCCAAGTAAAAGACCCAAACCTAGTGGGCGCGCTCAGTGGGCATAAGTACGGGAGCAAGGCCTTTGCCCGGTACCGTGAGATTGATGAGAATATGAAAGCCGAACTTGTTAAAATGCTAGAGCAATGAAAGGAAAACCATTGGATTGGCCGCCAAAATCTGAGAATGAGCAGCCAGCAGAAGAGAACACAAAAAGGGCCATTGTCTTGCTCAGGGCCCTAGATATGCTGTTTGTAAAGAACCGTGAAACAGTTACGAAAAAAAAAACCAGGGACGGGATTACGATACCCTACTCCAAGGAGGTAAGCAGAACATACTACGCAGAAAGAGAGTACTCCCAAATGTTTGAGAACCGTTTTAGAGAAGAGAAGATTTGTACTCCAATTATTAACCAGAAGGAGTTTGTCAAATATGAAAAATCAATATTTGAAGACCTGCTTAAACAGATTGAGAATACAGGTGCTGATGAAAAACACATCTACAGACACGAGGCTTACATTAGAGGAACGCAATACCTGAACTTTCTGAAAGAAGATGCAAATAAGCCTAATCTTACCTTTGTCAACTTGCATAATGAACTAAAACCATATTTAGGCATCACCCTTGAGAGCCTTGAGAGTTTAATCACCACCAGAAGGGCAAAGGAAAAAGGACAATGGATTGCCAAGGGAAGAGGTGGTGCATACGACAAGGCTGATGCATATAAGTTTGCCCTGTGGTTAAACAAAGGACAAATTAAAGATGAAAACGGGAAGAGCGAAATATGGAATTTTAATCAAAACATAGCGATTCCCGATGGTTCAAAACTAACGGGTGACCATAGGAAAAAGTCGGCAAAAGGGGCTGGCACAATATACAACATATTGAAACAATACTCAATTGAGACGGATCCCGAGACGAACAAGTGTTCCCTCCAAAAAAGGCAAAAGCCATGAAAAACCTTGACTTGCTACCTCTACCAAGTGAGGTAAAAGAACGGCTTGCCAAGTTCGCCCAGCAATACCTCCAGCTGGGCCAAATCGCAATCGAGGTTGTTTCGTTTAAAGATAATTGGCTGATCGTAAGGATAGAGCAAAAGATCGCTTTTCACTACTACTTCAAATACCATAGGGTAAGGCAGTTTTAGCCCCCTAAAAATATTATACATCTTTTTATACACCCCACAAGCCTTAATATTTGAGGTTTTGGGGTGTTTTGTTTTTAGTTATTATACACTTATTATATATTTTGTGTATAATATAACTCTGATTTACAGTTGTTTAGCGAAATGAGTGGGGCTAATTTTGCTATCATATTCAAAAATATACAAAAAATGAAAATAGCAGAATTATTAACCCTACCAGAAGCCGCAAACCTAACCGTACAGGTTAGCATTGGGGACTTGAGACTCTTTCACGAAGAGATAGTACAGAAGCAGCTTAGCCAGCAAAAGGAGCTAACCAAAACCGAAGACGAACTACTCACGGTTACAGAGGCCATGAGTTTTCTAAAGGTGAGTCGTACCTCCCTATTCCGTTGGCAAAAAAACGGCTACCTGGAACCCATTAAAACAGGGGGGCGCTGTCGGTACCGCAAGAGCGATATAGAGGCACTTCTCGAAAAAAAATAAGAAAATGAAACCCACATCCACATACCAGGCCAATTATTTCGCAACGTCCGCAACCGTTGCAGGCCTGGGTACACCCTTAATAAAGTTGCGGAAATGGAAACCACTGTAAAAGAAAAGTTCGGCATAATAGCCGATATGGACACCGGTTATGCTTACCCAGTTGACCTCAACAAGCCCATAAACAAAGTGAATTTTGCTGGGTGCCTGCTATCATTTAGAGGGAGCAAAGCCGAAGCCCTACAACTAATCGAGAAGATAGAAAAAATGCCGTGTCTGATCGAAAGGCACACTAAAATTTACGCGTAATGCAAGGTTGGATAAGTTTACATAGGCAAATAGTTGAGTGGGAGTGGTACAATGAACCCAACACGTTTCGCTTGTTTATCCACTTGCTACTAAAGGCTAATCACAAGCCTAAGAAGTGGCAAGGCAAAACCATAGAGGCTGGGGAACTAGTTACCGGGCGTAAGCAACTTGCGCAAGAACTCAAGCTGTCAGAACAGAAAATAAGGACTTCGCTAAAACGGCTAAAATCAACCAACGAAATAACCATCAAATCAACCAGCAAATTTAGTGTAATAACTATCTGTAAATGGGGGACTTATCAACCACAAAAGGGCATAGAGCAACCAACAGAACAACCAACAGAACAACCAACAAATAACCAACAAATAACCACAAACAATAATGTTAATAATGAAAAGAAGAAAGAGAGAGTGGTTTTCACCCCTCCCACCCTCTCACAAATTGAAGCCTATTTTGCCATTAAGATTGCAGAAAAACAGCTATCGCTAAAAGCAGCCATTGAGGCTGAGAAGTTCCTTTCTCACTACTCAAGCAACGGCTGGCAAGTTGGTAGGAACAAGATGAAAGACTGGAAAGCAGCAATCAATGGCTGGGTTGCACGGGAAAAAGGCAAACTGAACGGCACTGCAACCACTAAAGAAGTAACCTATCAAAAACTCACCTAAAATGACTGAGTTCACCAAAATACCGCCCCAGGCTATCGAGATTGAAGAGGCAATCCTTGGAGCACTAATGATCGAGGCAAACACCTTCGAGCGGGTGCAGGGCATACTTCGCCCCGAGAGCTTTTACAGAGCCGAGAATAGGGCTATATATGAAATAATCGCAAACCTTGCAAAACAGAGTAAACCCATTGACCTGCTAGTAGTGGTTCAAGAGCTCCAAAGTCGAGATAAACTGGAAGAGATTGGCGGCCCTGCCTATATAGCAGACCTTACCTCACGGGTTGGATCAGCAGCCCATTTGGAGTATCATGCAAAAGTAGTGGCACAAAAAGCCATGCTTCGCGAGCTGATCAGAATTAGTTCAGAACTGCAAGCCAAGGCGTTTGATGAGAGCAACGATGTTGATGAGCTGATAACCGATGCTAGCAAGGCCATTGATGAAATTACCAGCAGCGTTGGTGGGCATAGTGGCCGAACACAGTACGAGGTGATCAAATCAGCCCTAAGCGAGATTGAGCAGGACTGCATACAGGCTCAGAAAGGGCAAGCCCCAGGGATAACAACTGGATTCGCCACGGTCGATAAGTACACCGGGGGTTGGAGACCTACCAACCTGATCATACTAGCAGCCCGTCCGGGTGTGGGCAAAACCTCCCTTGCGCTACACTTCGCCAAGGTGGCCGCCTCGCAGGGTAAGTGGGTAAACTTCTACGGCCTTGAGATGACAAGCGAAGACCTCACTCGAATAATGATCGCAGGAGAAAGTGGTGTGAACCGCTCCAGCCTGAGGGATGGAAAAGTAGATAGTGAATGGAACAGCATTCACAAGGCTACAGGCAACCTATACGATTTGCCTATACTGTGGTACGATCAGGCCGGGATAACTGCCGATCAAATCGCAGCCAACACCCGCAAAAATGCCAAGAGGGGTCAGTGCGATATGGTGATAGTGGATTACCTCCAACTGCTCACCCCAACCGACAAGAAGGCTATTCGTGAGCAGCAGGTTTCTCTAATGACCCGAACGCTCAAGAAGGCAGGGCTCGAGAGCAAGGTGCCTATCATTCTGCTTTCCCAGCTCAACCGTGAAGCCTCGGAATCACAACCCAAGCTACACCACCTTAGAGAATCGGGAGCCATTGAGCAGGATGCTGATATTGTGGTATTCCCTTGGATTGACCTCGAAAACAACTACCAACTCATTATCGCTAAGAACAGGCGAGGGATCACTGGAATGATCGAGATCAAGCCCCAGCACGATATGACTCGGTTTAGAGAGGCGGGAACCCAGTGGCCTGAATACAATGTTGATGAATTTGTTGAATCACTTAAATAATACCGCAATGAAAATCGATCCAACCGTACTGAAATACTGCTGCACTATTCACAGCGTGAAGTGCCAGCTAAACGGCAAGACTATCACTATTTCTGGTAACCAGCTAACCATAGGCAAATCAGAAAGCCTACGCCCCGGCCAAGGAAAGGACGCGCTGGAGGTAAGCATGACCAAACCTTTAGAGGCTGTGATTCCAAAACGAAAAATAGATGCCGTTTTAGCCTCCTACAGGAAAGTGTTGAGGGTGAAACTCGATTACAGAGGTTTAAGCCTATCTGAGGTCAAAATTTAGCCCGTTTTGAGCCAAAAAATGAGTTTATAACAACCTAACGAAACCTAAACGATGCCTAATAGAACGAAATACAATCAAAAAGTAGTGAAGCAGATTTGTGACCTTATCGAAGGAGGTAAACACAGCATAACTGAAATTTGCTCATTAGCAGGTATTTCGCGAAGAGTGTTCTATAAGTGGGAGAAAGAACGTGCGCAATTCGCAGTTTCCCTCGCGCGCGCGCGCGTGCGAGCAATGGAGAAAGAAAATGAGCAAATGAAGGTATTGTCCCTTAGAGGGTTGAGAATTCTTCTTCAGGGTGGTTTTCTAAAGCAAGTTGAGACTAAGACGGTTTATGGAAAAAACGGCGAAGTTACCCACAAGGAGATCACTACAACGCTGAAATATTTCGGACCCTGTTTTAAGACTATCATGATAGTCTTAAATAACAAAGATACCGCCAACTGGTCCACACGGCTCAAGAGGCACGTTAACTACCATACTAAACGCCTAAATACAAAGGCAAACAGAGTGGGTGCGCGGGTTATCACCATAGCCGAGGCAGCAAGCTTAGGAATGGATTCGATAACGTTCGAGTCCTGTACGTGACTCAAACCAATCACTGAATACCAGTGTATTAGCAAATAATAAGTAACAAAACGGACCATATTTGCACCACAAACTAAATTTCTAACCCTTAACAAACACAAAGCAATGAACACAGAAGAGATTCAAAAACTGATCACTGACAGCGTGGCAGCAGCCATACAGCCGCTTAGAGCCGAGCTGGAAACCCTGAAAACAGGAAAAAAACCCGATAGTGACCAGCAGCAGCAGGGCGACCTTTCAACCGCTGTAGATGCGTGGGTAAAGGATAAGACCGAAAATCCACTGGCAGGTAAAACCATTTAACAACATTTGACCGATGACGACAACAGCAACCAAGGCTAAAGCCCCTCAAGCAGAGGAGACAGCCAAAATAAGAACGGTAATCCGTCAGAATAGGGATCAAGCTGAGCAGTTCCTTACCGATTATCAGAATAAGTATATCCCAGCCCTTGAAAAGGCGTGCCGAAGCATCAAAGAGATTGGAGTTACACCGACCAAGGCCATAGTAGTACAGGCGATAACGGGCGACTTTGAACCCCTAGAGGAGGCTTATAGGGAGGTAATGGAGGCTGATATGCTGCTTTTCAAAAGCCCTGCCGGGCGCGCTGCCATGGAAGACATATTCAAGGAGAATATCCACCGCATCAAATCCCAGTTCGAGCAGCTATTCACTGGGATTGTGGGCAACAATTGGGCTGGTGGTAATACTTACGGCACGTTTGAGGAATTGACTTATACCCGCGATAAGGATGGAAATGTGCCATTAGACTCGATCAGCCTGGCTCAGTTCTTTGACGTATCGGATGAGGGCGCGCCTTTTATGCCTGAGAGCGCAATCGAGGCCGTTCTGGACGCTTTCAGGGATTACGCCAACCCCAAAGCCGAGAAACTGCTGGAGGCTCAAAAAAAGGCTGCAAACGCCCTTACGGCATTTGCCAAAGCCCTACAGGATGCAAACCTCTCTATCCCGTTGGATGTACCAGCCTTTTTTTTCCGTCGCTACTTTACCCCGGAACAGTCTGAGGAAAGCCGTGAGTGGATCATAAGGGAAAACCCCGAGGGCATCCTTTAGCAGGTAACGGGAACCGATCAAGTTTTGGATCGGTTCCCATTGTTAAACATTCAAAAATTATAGCAATGGCACTAAAACCAAGCTTTAACCGGGATGAGATCAATAGGCATTGTGACCGTTTCCTTGAATCGGTTGAGAATAGGCAGGTAAAAGCATTTGCCCATATGGGTGAAAAGTGCGTGATCGAGGCCGTCCTTTCAGGTGCCTATGTTGACCAGACAGGCAACCTTCGCGCCTCCATAGGCTGCACTGTCTTCAAGGATGGGCAAGCCGTGCTGAGCCAGTACCAGGAGACCGGAGAGGCCAACGCCGCAACAAAAGCCCGGCAGCTGGCCGAAAACGTGGCGAAACAATACCCAAAGGGCATTCTGCTGGTGGTAGTGGCTGGTATGAACTATGCAGTTTACGTGGAGGCCAAAGGGTACAACGTGCTGACCTCAGCCGAGCAGAAGGCACAGCAGGAGCTACCCCGTATGCTGGCCGATTTAACCCAGAACATCAACCAAATGTTTGAGTAATGGCAGACGAGCAGAACAAGGATAAACAGCCAAAGCAAGGCTTTTCCCTTGAGGGCTACGACATGAAGTCCTACAAGATGACTGAGCTGTACGTGCAGCAGATCGAGTGGCTTTACTTTCAGGCCGTGCAGGAGCTGGCCAAGCTCACCACGAGGGTAAACCCCACCCTGAACCCCGATAAGATATTCTCATTCGATGACTACCCCCAGACCAAGGCCCAAATGCAAAGGATCCTCACGGAGCTGGCCAGCAAGATGCAGGCTACCCTAGTGCAGGGCAGCAAAAATCAATGGCTATTCGCCTGTGACAAGAATGATGCGTTTGTGGATCGGGTGCTAAAAACCTCCCAGCTGCCAAAGCAAACGCTGGTGAAGTACCAGGAAAGAAACCTTCAGGCGTTAAAATCATTCCAGCTTCGCAGCGTTAACGGGCTTGACCTATCGCAGCGTATTTGGAACTACACCGGGCAAATGAAGGTGCAAATGGAGCTGGCCATTGACGTAGCCCTCGAAAAGGGGCAATCAGCCCAGCAGCTATCGAGGGAGTTGAGAAAGTACCTTGTGGACTCCGATAAACTCTTCCGCAGGGTAGCAGATAAGCACGGCAATCTCAAGCTATCTAAGGCCGCTCAGAAGTACAACCCCGGTCAAGGTAAGTACCGCAGCAGCTATAAGAATGCGATGCGGTTAGCCCGTTCCGAGATCAACATGGCCTACAGCAAGGCGGACCAACTACGATGGGACCAGCTCGACTTTGTGGTGGGGTACGAGATTATGCTATCGAACAACCACACCCTGAACGGTGAACCCTTCGTCGACATTTGCGACGAGCTTGTCGGGCTGTACCCCAAATGGTTCGACTGGAGCGCGAAGTGGCACCCCCAGTGTAGGTGTAGACGTGTTCCCGTGCTGATGAGCCCTGAGGAGTTCAAAACGGATGAGCGGAATGAGCTCAGGGCTGCCGTGCGGGGTTCGGAGTACAATAAGATGACCTCCAGCAGAACCGTTAAGGACGTGCCCCCAGCCTTCAAAAAGTGGATAGCAAACAACGCTGAACGCTCTAAGGGTTGGAAATCCCAGCCCTACTTCATTCGCGACAACTTTAAAAACGGTACAATTGACGGCGGGCTTAATGGCTAAATACTAACCTAGACAAGGTAGAGCACTGGGGTATTTTTGCCACACAGCTAGCCTCGAAATAAACCTACAAATACTACACGTTAATGCAAAATAGATTTGAATACGACGACCCATACAACAATAGGGTTGAGAACCCCTTGGAGTTCTTTGCTGAACCCTTCGAGATAAAGCCCGAGAATAGGCTCACGGTGTACCGATACAATAACGATCAGCACACCCCTTTTGTCCACGTTAACCAATCCAAATGGAACTACGAGGCCAAGGCCGTAAGGTCGAACTCACACCTCGGGGTTTACGGCTTTACTAATGAACAGGTGAGGCTTGGTAGGTGTGACTACTTTTTCAATCCGTTTTCTGACGGGTTGAACTGTCGATTTTCCTTTCAATTTCTCCAGCTCGAAGTGGATAAGAACAACATTTTTCATACAGACGATATGGAGGTGGTTTTCACGGAGGCTAACTTCATCAAGGTGTTAACGCTGCCTGAGCTTAAGGCCATTTTTCCTCAGTACGAGGCCATGATTGTTGCTTACTGTATTGCAGCTTCCAACAATTTTCAGGATCAATTTATGGATAAGGCTCATAGGGAATACGAGGCAGCAAGAAGAATGGCTGGCATAGTGCCCTCAATGCATAACGAAAATAATGAGATTCACGGCATCACCCACGGCATTAGGGTTGAGCGTAACGGGAACGCCATTTGCCAAATGCTGGGTATTGATAGTAGGGTTATTCGCCCGTTCGCGTACTTTCACGACTTCTGTAGAGAAAACGATGGGCACGACCCTGAACACGGCCTTAGAGCCGCCAAGCATATCGAGAAGCATTACGATTTTGTGAAGTACCATTTCAGCCTTAGCGATACCGAGATGAAGCTACTCATGTTCGCCTGTGAAAACCACACGGACATGATCCGGTCGGACTTTGAGATAGTGAACGCCTGTTTTGATGCTGACCGCTTGGACTTGCCCCGAGTGGGTACAACCCCCGACCCTAACTACATGGCCACAACCATAGGAGGGCTGTACGCTATGGCCCTGCAAAGGCAAGGCGGGTGATACCCTAGAACGGGGTAGCATCGATTATAAGCGACGGGGTACTTTGAAGGTACATCCTTTAAAAATTAACTGGTTGAGGTGATAGGTCAGGGAAAAAGTACCCTGACCTATTTTGCTTACCTGGTCAATCCAAATTTGAATTAACTAACTGCCTGAAAGTCTACATAGCCCAAATTTGGGCTATGGCACTATGAATAGTTCATGGCTGAAATTTCAGCCATGCCATTACAATTGAGGGGTCTCCCCAAATCTGGGGAGGGGTGTTAATTGAACTAATACCCTATTGATTGATTATAGGGGGTATGCCCAATTTTGGACATACCCCCCAAAAAAAACCAACAACGTAATGGTTGGCAGAAGAGACTAAGGTAGACTTAGGAGGCCTGCACAAAATTGTGCAGGGGGTGTACGTAGTGCGTACCCCATAACCCCGAAATACAACTTCTCACCCGTTTTTATATACAACAAATAGCCTGTTTTTATATCATTGCACCACCCTGCACCACCATTCAACAAAAAGGGGTGGAATAGCACTCCACCCCTTAATCTTAAACCTTTTTGGCTACTGAAAGGAGATTTCCGCTCAGCACTGAGGGAAAAAATTCCCTGAGCATTAACCAGCCGAGAAATCGGCCCGTTACCACTGAGCCGAAAACTCGGCTTAAACCATCACCCTTGCTGAGCTTCCAGCATGGGGCTATGATCGACATATAAACCCCCGTCCATAATTTCCCCGAGGTACTTCATGGTTGGCGTTGGCTCATCACCTTGCCCGGGGTAAATGGCTACTAGCTTGGCTCCACAAATAACAATCATTTCGAGCAGTTTTATTGCCTTATCCCAATCGCCAATGGCATTTGGAAGCATTGCAACTATGCTTGAGTAATCCTTGTCGGGGTGATCCTGAGTAAAGTAGGTGAAAAGGTCTTCACCTTTTAGGACCTTATAGTCAATTTCCTTGGTCATCAGTTTGAATTTTTGACTTATACGTTAATCCAGCTCAGAAGTTGGCGCGTCAACCGCCTTATTGTGCTCTTTGCTTGCGTCCCATACAGGGATCAGTTCCTCACGGGTGCCGTCTGGGTGCATAATACTTACCTTTTTGCTGGTTTTAATACCTTGCCTTTGCCTTGATTTGCCTTGATTTTGTGTTCTCATAACATTGATTTTTTGAAGGTTAAACTTTAATTGTATCGGTTAAAAAAGGGGTCGCTTTGAGTGGACTCCCTTTGAAATTCCTATGTATTCAACCAACGGAAATTTCCGTCCGTTAACTTTCTCCCATGCTTTGAAATTCCTATGTATTGTTGAGTTATTACCCCTGTCCAAATTTGGACAGGGGTGGGGGTGGTTTCAACCCAACCCCTTACGCTCCTCAGCAGTTAAGTAGGTAGCCCGGTTGGCCGTTCTGGCTACCGTGAGTAGCTCCAGTCTGTCGATCCTTACGCTGGCATTTCGTGTGCCGTCCTTAATCACCCTTACCAGCCCCTCCCTGATCCATCGGTTGACTATGGCCTCACCGTATAGTCTTTGAGCCTCTCTGAGCTTTAGGTAGGGTTTTAGCAGCCCCACATCCATAAGGGCCTTGGTTGCCCCCGCCTCGGCTGCATCTATCAAAGCATTGCGGTATTCTAGCTCTGTTTGTGGCATCCTTAGCATGGCTTACCCTCCATTTTCTCGGTTTCCCTTACGCTAAAAACGTAAGCAACCCGGTTCAGCATTTCGAACATTTCGGCCAAGTCTTTGCCCTCCATACCGTCGGCCATTTGGAGCGTTTGCTGGAACATAAACTCAAATTTCTGCTTAATATCAGCAGCCGAGAAGTCACTCAGCACGTCGTCGACGGCTACCAGAGTGCGTTCACCTGTTCTGTTGTCGGTTTCTATTGCCATTGTGATATTAGATTAGATTATTTTGCAAAGTTTGGTCAAACTTTCTAAAAAATCAATATTGTTTTTCAACTTTCTTTGTATATTTGTGCTGATATACAACTAGTTACTGTATCACTGTGATACAGTTAACCCTTATTGTTCACCAAAAATCAAAGGTTTATGAAAGCAATCGAATGGGTAACAACCGAGCTGAAGAAAAAGGATGCAGCTCTTGGATCGTACCTCTCAAGGTTTAAAAAGGAGAATGAGCAGCTTGATGAAGCGGCGTTGGCCGAGAAGCTAAGCAATGATCCTATGTTTTCGCTAATGGTCAAAAATGCCAGCCTATCCCACAGCCAAAAAACGGCCAGCTGGGTTATGTTTATTGGGGTTGTGGTACTGATTTCGTGTGTGGGGGCGCTAATTATCGCAGTGGCCACCCTGAGCTAGCCAAAAAAGAAGTGGTGCAAACGTGGTGCATTTATTAAAAAGAAAAAGCGCAACCACTTATTTTACAAATGATTGCGCTTTAACCAAGTGCCCAGAACAAGACTCGAACTTGCATGCTCTAAAACGAGCACCAGCCCCTCAAGCTGGCGTGTCTACCAATTTCACCATCTGGGCAATATATAAAAGTACTTTATTAAAACATTCTACTCCTTAAACTAATCCGGCCTCTTAAACTAGTGTGTTTGCAATCAATGGATTTGTGCCCAGAACAGGGCTCGAACCTGCACATCATTGCTGACACTAGTCCCTGAAACTAGCGCGTCTACCAATTCCGCCATCTGGGCCTTTTAGTGGGTACAAAGTTAATAAAAAAATAACCTTATTGCCACACTCATCTGCAAAATTTATTGCTTACTACGACAATGCTCAGCACAAGTTTGCTGCGTGCTACAGATTTGCCTTTACGTAATTTGTCAGCAGGGTGTACAAGTGCATCCTTGTGTTTCCACCGTATATACTATGATTTTTGTCGGGATACAGCATCATATCAAACTGCTTGTTAGCCTTAATCAACTGTTCAGCCATCTCAATGGTATTCTGCACATGCACATTATCGTCGGCAGTACCGTGCACCAGTAAAAGTTTGCCCTGCAAACCATCCACATGATTAATGGGCGAATTATTATCGTACCCTTCGGCATTATCCTGGGGCAGTCCCATAAATCGCTCGGTGTAAACCGAATCGTAGTAGCGCCAGTTGGTTACTGGAGCAACAGCAATAGCCATGCTAAATACATCTGGTGCTTTAAAAAGACAAAGCGACGACATATACCCACCATAGCTCCATCCCCAAATCCCAATTCTATCCTTATCAACATAGGGTAAACCCTGCAAATATTTCCCGGTTTCAATCTGGTCGATGCTCTCATAGTGACCCAACTGACCATAGGTCAATTTCCTAAACTCTTCTCCCCTACCTCCAGTTCCTCTCCCATCAACACAAACCACCAGATACCCTTCTGACGCAAGGTACTCATCCCAGCTTACAGAAAAGCGATTGACCACACTGCGGGAATTAGGACCACTATACTGATTCAAAAACACGGGATACTTTGTGTTTTCTGAAAAACCTATCGGCTTCACCATATACCCATTGAGTTCAACCCCTTGGGAGGTTTTAAAGCTAAAAAACTCTTTTTCAGGAATCTGATACTCTGCAAGTGTAGAGTTTAATTTAGCATTATCTTCAAGAATCCTTATTTGCTTACCCTTAGCATTATGCAGCGTAACCTGGGTTGGTACTGAAATGGACGAATAAAAATGGATGTAATACTTAAAACCATCGCTAAAGCTAGCCGAATTTGTTCCTAAACTCTCCGATAGTTTTATGCTCTTCTTACCATCAAACGATGAGTAGTAAACGGCTGTTTGCATTGGCGAACCATCAAAAGCCTGATAGTAAACCCTTTTGTTTTTCGTATCGCAACCATATACCTCAATTACCTCATTGTTCCCCTTAGTCAACTGGTTAACCAATTTCCCATCCATACTATACAGATAAAGATGATTAAACCCATCGCGCTCACTTGGCACAATAAAAAACTTACCGTCCTCGGTAAAAAGTGGATAACTATCGGTTGGCTCCTCAATAAAGTGCTTATTTGTTTCGGTGAACAGCGTAGTCGATTCTCCGGTGGATGGATTAGCCATTAACAAATCAATTCTGTTTTGTAGCCGATTTAACCTAACCATACACAGCTTATCAGAGTCAACAGTCCATTTGATACGAGCAATATATTGGTCCGTTTCCTCTCCAACATCCATTTTACGAGTCCCTTTTGTATCAACATTATAAACATGAATTGTAACCAATGAATTCTCTTCCCCTGCCTTTGGGTATTTAAAAGAGTAGGTTGGTGGATAGAGCTCATTCATGTACATTGCCATATCAAATAGTTTCACATTCCCCTCATCGAATCTATAGAATGCCAAGTTCTTGCTATCAGGGCTCCATTGCATTCCAGTTATCAAACGAAACTCCTCCTCGTACACCCAATCGGCTGCTCCATTAATAATATGGTTAAAAAGCCCATCGGTAGTTATCTGCTGCTCAACGCTGCTTGCCAAGTTTTTTATAAAGATATTGTTGTTACGCACAAAGGCAACCATGCTCCCATCGGGCGAAAAAGTTGCCAGCATTTGATCTCCGTTTTTGGACAAAAGAGAAACCTCATTCTTCTCAATATCATAAACATAGTAATTGGCTGTAAACGAATGCCTATAAACAGGTGCAATATCAGTAGCTAGTAATATCTTCTTCTCATCAACACTAAGCTCGTAGTCCGAAATCTGCTTAAGCGGAGCTACTTCGAAATCATCAGCATCGAAAAGAACACCAACCATCTCCCCAGTTGAGTAACTATATTTCGCTATTTTGCCACCATGCTCAAGAGTGGTGTAATGCTCACCATCGTTTAAGGAGGTTATACCCCTAACTGATGACGGTCTAAAAGTACCATGAACGTTCAGGTCTTCAAGCGTAATTGTTTTGCTTTGGCTAAATGCAAAATAGGTAATTGCTAGCGATGCACATAAGAGGAGGAGACGCTTCATAATCAAATGATTTTATTTTTGTTTAAACTTCATACTAATTGACAACCATACTAACAAATGGATTAAACCGAAACCAACAAATCTAGCAAATATTTGCAGAAAGGAATTTTAACCATACTTTTGACTAAATAATAACAAGGCATTTTTATGAAGGCAGAAAAGCTAGAGCTAAGGCGTTTCCAAAAAACAATAGATTTTTTAAAAAAAGTCGAACCAGACTGTAAGCATATACTCGATTTGGGTGTAAAAAACCGACTGTCAGAAAAACTTACTTCCCTTGGATACAACGTACAAAACACAATGGGTGAAGACCTTGACCTTGAACCTGAATCAATAGCAAAGTACAATAATGCTGAGGTGATAACAGCATTCGAAATACTTGAGCACTTAGTATCACCTTTTGTACTACTACAAAATCTTCCGGCAAACAGGTTGGTTGCAACAGTCCCGTTAAGATTATGGTTCTCGAAACCATACAGGAATCTTAACGACAAATTCGATTGGCACTACCATGAGTTCGAGCCATGGCAGTTTAATATGCTACTAGAAAAAGCAGGATGGAGAATTGTTTATAGCGAGAAATGGACAGCTCCGACCTATCAAATAGGAATCCGCCCAATTCTCAGGTGGTTTTATCCTCGATTCTACGCTGTACACGCCATTCGAGAAAGAGATTAACCCAAACTATTATTTTGACTTATTCTGTGAACTTTGCCATGCTTTTCCTGTTAATTGTATAATAATGATTAACTTTGCACTCGCTTTTTTCAATAATTTACACATATGATTAAGATTACTTTTCCCGATGGTAGCATCCGCGAATTTAACAAAGGGACTACTGGATATGATATTGCTAAAAATATTTCCGACCGATTAGCCAAAGAGGTGCTATCGGTATCAGTTAATGATGATGTTTGGGATCTTACACGCCCCATAAATACCGATGCCACCGTTAAGCTCCACAAATGGGACGACGATGAGGCTAAACATGCATTCTGGCACTCGTCGGCTCACCTTATGGCTGAGGCCATTGAGAGCCTTTACCCAGGTGTTAAGCTAGGTATTGGTCCAAGCATTGAGAATGGCTTCTACTACGATATCGATTTTGGCGAACATTCAATTTCTGATAACGATTTTCTGAAGATTGAAAAAAGAATGCAGGAAATTGTTCAGTCAAAAGAGCCTATTGTACGCAAAGAGGTTTCAAAAGCCGAAGCTCTTGATACATACACAAAAAAAGGCGACCCTTACAAAGTAGAACTAATTAGTGGACTTGAAGATGGAACCATCTCATTCTACTCGCAGGGTAATTTTACCGATTTATGCCGCGGACCTCACCTTCCCAATACCGGTTACATAAAAGCATTCAAACTTTTATCGCTTGCCGGAGCATATTGGAGAGGGGACGAAAACAACAAGCAGCTAACGCGCGTTTACGGTATTTCATTCCCAAAAAAATCATTACTCGATGAATACCTCGTGATGCTTGAGGAGGCAAAAAAACGAGATCACCGTAAAATTGGTAAAGAGTTAGAACTGTTCACCTTCTCACAAAAGGTTGGCCAAGGACTTCCTCTTTGGCTCCCAAAAGGAGCAGAACTCCGGGAGCGCCTTGAGCAATTCTTAAAGCGAGTTCAAAAGAAATACGGTTACGAGCAGGTTATCACCCCACACATTGGCCAAAAGGAACTTTACGTAACCTCAGGACACTACGCCAAATATGGGAAAGACTCCTTTCAACCCATACAGACCCCAGCAGAGGGTGAAGAATTTTTGCTAAAACCTATGAACTGTCCTCATCACTGCGAAATTTATAAGGCAAAACCACACTCATACAAAGACCTTCCTGTTCGGTTGGCCGAGTTTGGAACGGTTTACAGATACGAGCAAAGCGGAGAACTACATGGCTTAACCAGGGTTAGAGGATTTACACAAGACGATGCGCATATCTTCTGCCGCCCCGATCAGCTTAAGGATGAGTTCTTAAAGGTTGTTGATATCATACTTTACATATTTAAAACGCTGAATTTTCAGGAATTTGAAGCGCAAATATCTTTACGTGACCCCAACGACAAGGAAAAATACATCGGTTCCGACGAGAACTGGGAAAAGGCAGAACAGGCCATAATTGAGGCAGTAGAAGAAAAAGGATTAAAGACAACTACAGTAGTAGGGGAAGCCGCATTCTATGGGCCAAAACTCGACTTTATGGTTAGGGATGCCATAGGCCGCAAATGGCAGCTGGGAACCGTTCAGGTTGATTACAACCTACCCGAACGATTCGAGTTAGAATATATTGGTGCTGATGATAAAAGACATCGCCCAATTATGATCCACCGTGCACCATTCGGCTCCATGGAACGATTTGTTGCTGTGCTTATTGAGCACTCAAGCGGAAAATTCCCGCTTTGGTTGACCCCCGATCAGGCTATTGTGCTTCCTATAAGCGAGAAATATAACGATTACGCAAAAAAAGTTGCTGATTTCTTAAATAATTACGATATTCGCACCCTGATTGATGAAAGAAACGAGAAGATAGGTAAAAAAATAAGGGACAATGAGTTGAAGCGAATTCCTTACCTACTAATCGTTGGCGAAAAGGAGGAGAGTGAAGAATTAGTTTCTGTTAGAATTCAAGGTGAAGGCGACAAAGGACAAATGAAACTTAACGAATTTGCCGACCATATTAATCAGGAAATAAAAAAACAAACAGTAAAATAGATTTATTAACTAAATAAGGAGGGACAGAGTATAGCACCACCAATCATTAAACGAGGACGAGGACGTCAACAGGAAAGCAAACACCTTATAAACGATTTTATTCGTGTAAAGGTAGTTCGAGTAGTAGGCGATAATATTGAAGGCGGAATAATGTCAATTGAAGAAGCCCGAAAATTAGCCGACGATAAAGAACTCGATTTGGTATTAATCTCAGAAAAGGCCGACCCGCCTGTATGTAGAATTATTGATTACCAGAAGTTCCTGTATCAGCAAAAAAAGAAGCAGAAAGAGATTAGAGCTAACGCTCAGAAAGTTGTGGTTAAAGAAGTTCGCTTTGGCCCCAATACTGATGAACACGACTATAACTTTAAGCTTAAACATGCGGAGAAATTTCTAACCGACGGGGCAAAAGTAAAAGCTTTTGTTTTCTTCAAAGGACGTTCAATTCTGTTTAAAGAGAAGGGCGAAATACTCCTACTCCGATTTGCTCAAGACCTTGAAGAATTCGGAAAAGTTGAACAACTACCAAAGCTTGAGGGTAAACGAATGATAATGTTCATTAGCCCTAAAGTAGTTAAAAAGAAGAGTTAGCGATTTTTTAAAACTAAATATACACGGAGAATGCCAAAAGTAAAAACAAATTCCGGTGCAAAAAAACGTTTTGCATTAACCGGTACAGGGAAGATTAAGCGTAAACATGCCTACAAAAGCCACATCCTTGGCCACAAAACAACTAAGCAAAAGCGTAATCTGACACAAACAGGTTATGTGAGTAAGCCTGACACCAAAAATATTTTGAAATTATTGGGTCTTAAGTAAGCATTAATACGTTTTTTGAAGTTACTTATTTTTTAAATCAAGAATGAATTAGCAGAGAAGAGTTCGCACAGACGAATCGCTAACCATTCGTAAACAAATTTTATTATGCCACGTTCAGTCAATGCAGTCGCATCAAGAGCAAGAAGAAAAAAGATCCTCAAGCAAACAAAAGGTAATTTCCTTGCGCGCCGTAATGTGTACACTTCTGCAAAAAACACCCTTGAAAAAGGAATGCAGTACGCATATCGCGATCGACGAAAGAAAAAAGGAGAATTTAGAGCACTTTGGATTCAGCGTATTAATGCTGGTGCCAGATTGTATGGTATGTCCTACTCAGAATTCATGGGAAAAATCAATAAGCAAGGAATTGCACTAAACCGCAAAGTGCTTGCCGATATGGCAATGAATCACCCAGAAGCCTTCAAGGCGGTTGTTGATTCGTTAAATTAGTTTAAATTTTTACAACCTTTTTACCATAGAAAAGGGAAGAGCGCTCTTCCCTTTTCTATTTTATATTTGCCAGATATTTTGCTTCATTTATTCCTTACGACTCAAAATTAGAAAAAATGCTTCCGCTTAGAAAAGAAGAAACCTCATATTCTCCAGAAATAACACTCGACAAGGAAAGGAGTCGTTTTGAGTTCTATGGTAAATGTTACCCCGAAGATGCCAACGAATTTTTCAAACCTATTATTGATTGGTTTAAAGAATATGTTGTTTCACCAAACAGAGAAACAATAATTCTTTTCAAACTCGATTACTTTAACACTGCATCTTCAAAACGCATTATTGATATTCTCAACATTCTTAACGATATACATAAGCAAAAAAAAGTCATCATAATTCACTGGCACTATAGAACTGGAGATGAAGACATGTTTGAAACAGGTGAAACCTTTTCGGAAATTGTAAACCTCCCCTTTAAGTTTACTCCATACTAAACACTGAAATTTTAGCAGTACACACCCTAGTTTGTCGTGGAAAAAATGTCAGTTTTGTTAATGTATGTTAAGCCAGCTAGTTAGAAAATCATAAGGCATAGGTTTTGAACGTTATTTTTTAGAAATCACTAAAAAATAGAGCGTTATGAAAACAAATAGAATACTTTATCCAATTCTTTACTCCATTATTGGAGGTTTAATCGTATTTTTTGCTAGCCAACTCATCGTAAACGACCCACCAAGTGTAGTTTACACAAGTGCCAATTCTACACCATACACCCTAACATCGTTTACAACCAGCGCTGGGCAGCAAACAGACTTCACCTATGCCGCTGAGATCACTGTACATGGAGTGGTTCACGTAAAAACCAAGTCGATGAGTTCGCAATCCGATTACTCTTTTGGGAATCCGTTATTCGACTACTTTTTTGGCCCTCAATTTAAGCAGAAACCACAACCAATCATGGGGTCAGGTTCTGGTGTAATTATCTCAAAGGATGGTTACATCCTAACTAACAATCATGTTATCGACAGGGCAGACAGCATTGAAGTTGTACTCAATGATAAGCGCACATTCGACGCAAAGATTATCGGTACCGATCCTAGTACTGATTTGGCAATTATTAAGATTGATGTGGAAAACCTACCATTTATACCCTTTGGAAGTTCTGAAAACCTTAAACTGGGTGAATGGGTACTGGCAGTTGGTAATCCTTTTAATCTGAACTCAACAATAACGGCAGGCATAGTTAGCGCTAAGGCCCGTAATATAAATATACTCAACAGCAATTTTGCCATTGAATCGTTTATACAAACCGATGCAGCCGTAAATCCTGGCAATAGCGGAGGAGCACTTGTAAACCTAAGCGGCGAACTAGTTGGCATCAATACGGCCATAGCGTCACAAACAGGAAACTTTGCAGGATACTCATTTGCTATTCCCTCAACAATTGCACAAAAAGTAGCCATGGATATAATTGAATTTGGAGAAGTTCAACGAGCCATCCTGGGTGTTACCATTGAGGAATTAACATCCGAAAAAGCCAAGAAAAATAAGATAAAAGAGTTGAAGGGTGTTTTAATTGAGGGTATTGCCAAAGAAAGTGCTGCCGAAGAAATTGGACTTAAAAAAGGTGATGTAATCCTTGAGATAAATGGAATTGCGGTTAACTCTCCAAACCAGTTACAGGAACAGATTAGCAAGTATCGACCTAAAGATAAAATTAAAATCGTTATCAATAGAAACGAAAAAGTGAAACAATATGAGGTTACATTACGTAACATGAGAGGCGATTTCGAAATAGTACACTCCAATGAAATTGCAGATGTACTTGGTGCTGAACTCAGAGAGGCTGATACCAACACACTTCGTAAACTAGGCATTAAATCTGGCATACAAGTAGTAAAACTCAAGGAGGGGAAACTAAAAGAGGGTGGAGTTAAAGATGGGTTTATCATCACCCGCATTAATCGACAAAACGTAACCAACGTAAAAGAACTAAACCAAATTCTACAGAGCACATCAGGCGGAGTACTTGTGGAAGGTGTTTATCCCAATGGCATGGTTGCGTACTATGCAATTGGAATGTAGGCAAATAGACTATAAACCATATGTTTTACAATACCACAGTTAGCCTAGAGTTAACGACAATATTTGTTATCTTTGCAAACTTCGAGAAAGACAATGGAATGAAAACTTTAACCAACCTACTTAACAAATCCTTGTCGTTAACGTTTAATACTTGACATTTACTTGTAAATGCCATAACTTCGTAAAAATTTAAAGGGAAAAAATGAGACAACTTAAAATTACAAAATCCATTACTAACAGGGAAAGCGCTTCTCTTGATAAATATCTTCAAGAAATTGGAAAAGAAGATCTTATTACGGTTGAGGAAGAAGTAGAACTTGCCCAGAGGATAAAGAAAGGTGATCAAGAGGCTCTTGAGAAATTAACAAGAGCAAACCTTAGATTTGTTGTTTCTGTTGCCAAACAATACCAAAACCAAGGATTAAGCCTTCCCGACTTAATTAACGAGGGAAACTTAGGGCTTATTAAAGCTGCTGAAAAGTTTGATGAGACCCGTGGTTTTAAGTTTATATCCTATGCTGTATGGTGGATTCGTCAGTCGATACTCCAAGCGCTTGCAGAGCAATCGCGCATTGTGAGGCTTCCGCTAAACCAAGTTGGCTCGTTAAACAAGATAAACAAGGCATTCTCAAAGTTCGAGCAGCAGTTTGAGCGTACCCCATCGCCTGAGGAGTTGGCCGTATTACTCGAGTTACCTAAAGAGAAGGTTACCGATACACTTCGTATTTCTGGCCGACATGTTTCTGTAGATGCACCTTTTGTTGATGGAGAGGAGAATAGCCTGTTAGACGTTCTTGTAAATAACGATTCTCCAAATGCGGATAGATTACTTCTTAACGAATCGCTTTGCAAGGAAATTGACCGTTCGCTAGCAACACTTACCGAAAGAGAACGCGATATTATTAAGCTATTTTTTGGCATCAGCTGTCAGGAAATGACACTTGAGGAAATTGGTGAAAGATTTGGGCTTACCCGTGAAAGGGTTCGTCAGATAAAAGAGAAAGCCATCAGACGCCTTCGTCATACCTCAAGAAGCAAATTGCTTAAAGCATATTTAGGTTAGGTTAGCTTAAACATTGATATATAAAAAGGATAGGCCATCGTAATTGATGGCCTATCCTTTTTTGTACCTATTTTTAGAATCACTATTGACAATCGCGACACTCGTCCAAATTCTTATTGTAAACTGCCATCGCCCTCTGGCTCATTCCCATGCTCGAAAACCCACCATCATTGTAAATGTTTTGCATGGTAATCTTCCGCGTTAAATCGCTAAAAAGCGATACGCATAGTCCAGCACATTCCTCGGCATCGGCATTACCAAGAGGCGACATTCTGTCGGTAAAATCCATCAGTCCCTCAAAGCCCATTACACCGCTTCCTGCTGTGGTTAGGGTAGGCGATTGCGAGATGGTATTGATTCTAACCTTGCGCTCACGCCCAAAGATATAGCCAAAACTACGTGCTATGGACTCAAGCAGTGCCTTTGCATCGGCCATATCGTTATAGCCATACAGTGTACGCTGTGCTGCAATATATGATAGAGCCACAATGGAACCCCACTCATTAATAGCATCCTGTTTCCATGCTACCTGAAGCATCTTATGAAAAGAAATGGCTGAGATATCAAGGGTCTTCATTAAATAATCGTAGTTAAGGTCGTCGTATGTATGACCTTTACGAACGTTTGGCGACATGCCAATTGAGTGAAGCACAAAGTCTATTTTACCCCCAAAATGCTCAGTGGTTTTTTTGAATAGCTCATTCAAATCGTTTACATTAGTGGCATCAGCAGGAATTAAGACAGAACCTGTTTTCTTGGCTAACTCTTGTACTGACCCCAACCGCATGGCAACAGCGGTATTGGATAATACTAGTTCTGCTCCCTCTTTGTGAGCAAGTTCGGCTACGTGCCAGGCAATGGAACTCTCATTGAGTGCTCCAAAAACAACACCTTTCTTCCCCTTAAGTAAATTGTACGACATACTATTGAATTTTGGTTAAAGTCTGAATTATAAAATCAATATTAAAAATTATGCATGAGCAAATTAATTAAACAGTCATCAATGACTGTTGTTCGATTAAAAACAACAATTATTTCATTAACAACTAATTACTGTTAGTAAGCAAATGCTTAGCGTTGATTAGTGCGGCATCGGATACCTGTTCGCCACTGAGCATCTTAGCAATCTCAAGAATTCGCTCATCAGGTTTTAAAAGCCGGATATGGGTGGTTGATGATTCTAAATCGTCCTCTTTATAGACCAGGAAATGGGTCATGCCCTTGCTGGCTATCTGAGGTAAATGGGTTATATTGATAACTTGCATCTCTTTCGACATATCGTGAATAATGTTACCTACCTTATCGGCAATGTCGCCAGAAACGCCCGTGTCAATCTCGTCAAGAATGATGGTTGGTAGTCCCTTTGCCTTTACCATTATCGACTTTAGACTTAGCATAAGCCTCGAAAGTTCTCCGCCTGATGCTACCTTTGCAAGTTCCTGCATGGTTGTCTGCTTATTGGCCGAGAAAAGGAAAGTTGCCCTGTCGATACCATTTGGCATCAGTTCATCATAATGCGAAATACTCACCTTAAAGTTTGCAAAAGGCATCCCCAATTGCGCTAGCAATGATTTGATACTACTCTCAAAACCTTCGCACACCTTTGCCCTTGCATCACTTATAACTTTTGCTTTTGCAAAGGCTTTTGCATTAACCTCCCTAATTTGCTTGGCCTTTTGCTCAACTGTGCTGTCGTAATTCTCTATTTCGTCAACCTTACTTTTTATATCATTACGAATGGTAATTAGCTCAGCTACGGAGGCAACCCTATGCTTTTGCATAAGTGAATTTAGATTGTCGAGACGCTGATTAACCCGTTCCAGTTCCGAAGGGTTAATATCAACCTTTTCGCTTTGGATTTCTGCTTCCATGGCAATATCCTTAAGTTCAATTCGACAGGCCTCTACCCTATTATTCAACTCATCGGCCAATGGATAAAAGGATGATATTCTGCTTAATGCATCTTGCATATCTTTTAGCCAAACTAAAACCGATACTTCATCGGCATTACAATAATTTACAACCTCTTGCAACGCTAGCTTAATCTCTTCGGCATGCGAAAATTGTTGCTGAAGCAACTCTAAATCAGCCTCTTCGTTTTCAACTAACTTTATTTCATTTAGCTGATTTAGCTGAAACTGTAAGTAATCCAAATCAGCCTTAGCTTTTTCCGATTCTAGGGTTAGCTCTTTAAACTCATCGGATAGCTGCTTGTGCAGAGAATATAGGCCATTGTACTCGTCGACAAGTGCTCTAGTATTGGCAAACGAATCGAGAACCGATAGCTGAAAATTGGCATTAACCAGAAGCAAATTCTGATGCTGCGAGTGAATATCTATTACCTTTCCTACAATATCCTTTAAAAGATTAAGGGTAACTGGCAGCTCATTAACAAATGCTCTCGACTTGCCCGACGGGCTAATGTGGCGTCGTATAATAGTATTGGGTTGAAAATCTAAATCATTGTCTTCGAAAAGAGGTTCGAGACTGTAGCCTTCAAGATTAAACGTACCCTCAACAACGCAGCTATTCTCTTTATCCTTTAGCATATTCGCTTCGGCTCTATTGCCGAGAATAAGGCCTAAAGCACCTAATAATATAGATTTACCTGCACCCGTTTCACCTGTAATAATATTCAATCCCGAATGAAAATCGATTTCAAGGTTATCAATTATTGCGTAATTTTTTACAAGTAGATGCTTTAGCATAGCCAACAAACTTTAAGACAACTTAACGTGTTTGCGTACTGGTCTGTGGGCGGCCTCCGCCATCCTGCGTAATTCGGTTGTACTTATTAGCATTGGCGTTATCAACCTCATTTAGAATATTAACCACCCTAGTTTTTTCTGCCGGAAACGATTCAGAGAAGATATTCACCAACTCCTCGCTTTTGGCATCGAAGAAAATTTGTAGATAATACATATATGGGTCGGGCTTCTCACGATGAACCCTTTGGATACTAGTTAGCGTCTCCGCTATTTCGGCTCTTCCCTCCACAAGTTTATCGCTCATCCTGTCGAGTCCAGTTCTGTGGTATTTGTAGTACACCTCCCTAAGGGGTCGATACTTTGCATTGAGCACATTCTCTATTAACCAATACCTATTCTTCCTATTTCCCTCGTAGGCTTTCCAGCCCCTTTCAACAGCATTCTGAGCATTATTCACAATCTTTTCTGCTTTCTGAAAATACTCTGTTCCCCCAAGGTACGAAAACGAATCATAATCGAACCCAAGGATTATGTATGCATAATAGGCCAGCACAGAGGTTAGGTTACTAATATGGCGAGAGTCGGAAAACTCCAATTGGTCAAACTCAATATACCTGAAATTCATGTTGTTATCTACAATGTTTAGCATTGTAGTATTGTATGAGGAACCAAAAATTGGACGTCGTGATTGGATCTGAATTGAGCCTTTAAACTCATCGGAACCTATCTGCTCATTAATGGTTATCATCATATTGCACTCAATACGCTCATCCTGACCATAAAGATGGTTTGTCCATGAAGTATTGTTCATAAACTCATAAAGAGCGGTCTGCAGCGTTTGAAAAACCTGCCGATTTGTTCCCTGAATTTTCTGGGAGTTTATCTGAATATTGCAACGCAACTCCTGCTGAAACGATACTAACGGGAGTAGAATAAAAAGAAAGATGGGTATGAATACTTTACGGGTAAACATAGACTTATAATTTATGATGTTGCTTACTTAAAGAGTTTTACCAACTCATTTACAATATCATCAGCAACGTGAGCCTTTGATTTTAACGGATAGGGTACCTCGTTCCCGTTACTATGGATGATGGTAACCTTATTGGTTAAAACATCAAAGCCAGCCCCCTCATCATTAGGGGAGTTAAGAACGATGAAATCGAAGTTTTTCGTTTTAAGCTTGCGCATTGCATTCTCCTGCTGATTTTGAGTTTCGAGCGCAAAACCAACCAGCAATTGAGTTTTACTCTTCATTTTCCCTAACTCTTTAGCAATATCCTGAGTAGGAACTAATTCGAGCATTAAACTGGTGTCCTCGCGTTTAATCTTTTGATTTGCAGCCTGCTTAACCGAAAAATCGGCAACAGCAGCGGCAAGCACAGCAGCATCACACCGAGGATATAGTTCCACCGCCTTATCATACATTTGCTGAGCCGTAGACACACTAATAATCTCTATATCCTTATGAACGGGTTTCTGGCTGGAGGGTCCTGTAACAAATAAGACCTTTGCCCCTCTCTGTACAAGGCTAAGGGCAGTGCTTGCTCCCATTAGTCCCGACGAACGATTACCAATAAAACGAATAGGGTCAATTGGCTCATGGGTTGGACCCGAAGTAACTAGCACCAATTTGCCCTTTAGCGTTTCGTTGCTTGAGAAAAATAACGAAATGGCCTCAAAAATCTTTTCAGGCTCTTCCATCCTTCCCTTTCCACTTAATCCACTGGCAAGTTCACCTGTTGTTGCCTCAATAATAATATTACCATAACCCTTCAGAACCTCAATATTCTTTTGGGTAGTTGGATGCTGAAACATATCCAAATCCATTGCTGGTGCAACCATTACTGGACACCGCGCAGATAGATATGATGTTAGCAGCAGGTTATCGGCAACACCACTGGCCATTTTAGCCATTGTATTAGCCGAAGCTGGTGCGATTAGATAAAGATCAGCCCAAAGACCAAGGTCAACATGACTATTCCAATCTCCATTTTCGGGATTAAAAAAATCCACAAGAATGGGGTTCTTTGAAAGTGTTGCCATGGTTAAAGGCGTTATAAACTCTTTAGCTAAAGGGGTCATGATAACCTTAACGCTTGCCCCCTCTTTAACCAAAAGCCTAACTAGGCTAGCGGTTTTGTAGGCAGCAATGCTTCCGGTGATACCAAGTAATATATTTTTGCCCTTTAGCATAAGTTTATACTAGACCTCCTCCTGTTCTTGCTCTACTTTGAGATGTATCTTATTATCTAAAAACTCTTGTAAAGCTATAAGTGCGGGTTTGGGCAAACGCTCGTAAAACTTACTAATCTCAATCTGTTCCCTATTCTCAAAAACCTCCTCAAGGTTATCGGTATAGTATGCAAACTCCTCTAATTTACGGTTAAGTTCGTGCTTCATGTCCTGTCCAATGGAATTTGAACGCTTGGCAATAATCCGTACCGTTTCGTAAATGTTATCTGTATCCTTATCGAGCACAGATAAATCTTGAGTTGTTGTTGTTAAGGGTGCAATTACTTTTTTGAAATCCATAGTTATATTAATTAAGCTTATTTTTCTACAATATTAATGCTGTTAGCATATATCTTTTCCGCTTCCCGCTTATACCTTGTCTCTGGGTATTCACTCATCAGATTATAGTACTCGTCGAGGGTGTTTTGAAAGCGCTCTCGCCTTTTTTCAGATACACTTTTAGTTGCCAATTTATAGGATGCGTCAAGGATCATATAAAGTTGCTCCTCTCGAAACTCTGAATCAGGAAACTTACCAAGACTATTTTTAAGTGCAGTAATGGCTGCTTTATAATCCTCTCTGGCGTAGTAAAGTTTTGCACTTAGGTATGACTTTTCAATGAGTTTTGAGCGAAGCTCATGCATAATCCTATTAACCTCTGCTTTTTTCGATGTATTCGGATATCTTGCTATAAACTCGTTAAATGCCGAAATAGCATTATTCGTTGTTTCCTGATCGAGTAAAGGCCTAGGTGACGACTTATAGAAACAATATGCATACATAAACTCTGCTTGCTCAACAAAAGTACTTCTGGGATAATTCTGCCTAAACTTATCAAAGAAATGAGCAGACAAGAGATAATCTCCCTGATAATAGTATCCCTCTGCCAAATAGTACTCAATTGTATCGGCCTGCATAGTACCCCTGTAAATTGGGACTATTTGCTCAAAAAGAGTTGTATACTTATAATGGTCCTTCTTCTCGTAGTACTCTAGACCTTTCTTGTACATAAGCCCATAGTCCTTAGTTTTTAGCAACTTGTTAAAACCGCTACACGAGGCAATTAAAAGAACTAATAAGCTTAGAATAACTATTTGATAATTTTTCATCTTTTAAGCAAAGGCTTTAGTAGGGTTAAACGCTGTATTGAGCAAATTTATTGCAACCATTTTCAAGCGAGCAAAGTTAGCAAGATATTTGCAAATGTTCACTCCAAATGTCCATAAAATTTATATAATCACATAGTTAAAGAGTATTAACTCAAATTAAAAAACCAATATTTGATTTTAGTTGAAGTAGTTGATTAACTGAATTCTGTAAACAACAGACAATCACAAAACCCTGAAATTGTGGCACAAACCACTAACAAAGAGTTTAATTTAAGCGCAGTAATTTACAGTGTTGACAAAATAATGTACTTTTGTATAAATTTTAACGTATTCTATTAACCCAATAAAACACATCAACGTGGATATTTTTGATAAACTAAGAAAAGGCATGGGGCCAATTGGCCAATACCACAAAGAGGGTCACGGTTACTTTGCTTTCCCAAAACTAGAGGGCGAGATTGAACCTTGGATGATTTTCCGCGGAAAAAAAGTATTAACCTGGAGCCTTAACAACTACCTGGGCTTAGCTAACCACCCCGAGGTTAGAAAAGCCGATGCCGAGGGTGCCGCCCAGTATGGCATGGCATACCCTATGGGAGCAAGAATGATGAGCGGACAAACAAGGTATCACGAAGAGCTGGAAGAGAAACTTGCAGCCTTTGTTGGAAAACAATCAGCCTTTCTGCTTAACTATGGCTACCAAGGCATGGTATCAATTATTGATGCTTTAGTATCGCGCAATGATGTTGTTGTTTACGATTCCGAATCGCACGCTTGTATTATTGATGGCTTGCGCTTAACCACTGGTAAAAGGTTTGTATTTGCGCACAACGATATGGAGAGTCTTCGTAAACAGCTTGGGCATGCCACCCGCCTAGCCGAGAAAAATGGTGGAGGCATTCTCGTTATTACCGAAGGTGTATTTGGAATGGCTGGTGACCTTGGAAACCTTAAGGCTATTGTTGATTTAAAGAGTGAGTTTAAGTTTCGCCTTTTGGTTGACGATGCACACGGTTTTGGCACCATGGGTAAAACTGGTGCAGGTGCCGGCGAGCACTTTGGTGTTCAGGATGAAGTTGACCTTCACTTCGCAACCTTTGCAAAAAGCGGTGCTGGCATAGGCGCATTTATTGCCGCCGATGAGGATATTGTAAGGTACCTTGCCTATAACTTACGCTCGCAAACTTTTGCAAAATCGCTCCCAATGCCAATGGTAATTGGTGCAATTAAGCGTTTAGAAATTATTCAAACCGAACCACAGCTTAAGGATAACCTCTGGAAGATTGTATATGCCTTACAAAAAGGATTAAAAGAGGCAGGGCTGGATATCGGTAAAACTGAGTCACCCGTTACTCCCGTTTACATGAAAGGGAATATCCCAGAGGCAACCAACATGGTTTTCGACCTTAGGGAGAACTATAATATTTTCTGCTCTATAGTGGTTTACCCCGTAATCCCTAAAGGACAAATTCTGCTAAGACTTATTCCCACGGCAGTTCACACCCTTGATGATGTGAAACTTACCGTTGATGCATTTACAGAATGCGCTAAAAAACTAAAAGAGGGTAAATACTATGCCGAGAAAATGTCGCAAGTATAGATTACACACTTTACGGTAATAAACAAGAATGGCTGCTCTCGAGAGCAGCCATTCTTGTTTGTACTAAAATACTCGAGACTAAAATATTCGAGTCCCAAGATATCGTTCTGCATCCAGAGCAGCCATACACCCCGTTCCTGCCGCAGTAACAGCCTGACGATAATGCTTATCCTGCACGTCGCCACAGGCAAAAACACCAGGAATATTGGTCTTTGGTGTACCGGGTTGAGTTTGTATGTAACCCGTTTCGTCCATATCAATAAAATCTTTAAAAATATCGGAATTTGGCTGATGCCCAATGGCAACAAAAAAACCAGTAATATCAACCTTCACCTCTTCGCCACTTTCCTTTTTTAGAGATACTCCTGTTACCCCATTTGAGTCGCCCAGAATCTCCTTTGTACTATGCTCAAATAACACTTCAATGTTCTTTGTTGACATTACCCTATCCTGCATAGCCTTTGATGCCCTTAGGTAGGGTTTACGTACAATCATGTAAACCTTATTGCATATACCAGATAAATAGGTTGCCTCTTCGCAGGCTGTATCGCCTCCACCAACCACAGCAACATCTTGCCCCTTATAAAAAAAGCCATCGCAGGTAGCACATGCAGAAACGCCTTGCCCCTTAAACTTCTCCTCTGACTCTAACCCCAGATATTTGGCGGTTGCACCTGTTGCAATAATAAGTGCATCGGCAGTAATAACCTTATCATCATCTATTGTAACCGAATAGGGTTCCTTTGATAGGTCGGCAGCAGTTGCCATTCCAAAGCGCACATCGGTACCAAAACGAACTGCCTGCCCCTTTAAATCCTCCATCATAACAGGGCCAGTAACTCCATCGGGATAACCCGGGAAGTTGTCGACCTCAGTAGTGGTGGTTAGCTGCCCACCGGGCTGAAGCCCCTCATAAAGTACGGGGTTTAGGTTTGCTCTGGCAGCATATATTGCCGCTGTATATCCGGCAGGTCCCGAACCAACAATTAGTACCCTTACATGCTCCGATGGAGCATCGGTTTTAACTTTTTTAATCTCCTCACCCTTAGTTTCCAAAGGTTTAAATAATTCCATATCGATATTTTTAAATTGATTAATACGCTGTTTTAAACAAAAGTAAAATGAAAGAGTTCACATTATGGTAATAATGCAAAGTTAACCATCTATGGGAAAAAACCGCAAAAAAGGTTTCCATAAAACGGATTGAATATGCTTTGCTTTATAGAAAAAGTAGCTATCTTTGCCACGCAAATTTGTCCGGGGTGTGGCGCAGTTGGCTAGCGTACTTGCATGGGGTGCAAGGGGTCGGAAGTTCGAGTCTTCTCACCCCGACTATTTGAAAACTAAAGGCTTGCAGAAATGCAGGCCTTTTTGTGTATAAATTAGGAGTATTGAGAATTAGCCAACAATTTTCCATATTTGCCTACTCACCTGGGTTAATAATATATTGCACCTAAAAAGTGAACCTTTTAGGATGTTTTATAGTTAGATAGATATCTGATTATTAACAGCAAACTATAAACTAATAAAAAAGAGAACCATGCTCAAAACAATTATTGCTGCAGCTATAATTCTTTGCTCGTGCGCAAGCAAATCGAATAAAACTGTGGAGCCAGATGATAGAGGTTATATTGTAAAGGTGGGCCAGGTGGCACCTGATTTTACTACTAAACTCACCGATAACACAAGTTTTTCTCTTTCGGATAATCGCGGAAAGGTTGTAATGCTTCAGTTTACCGCCAGTTGGTGTGGCGTATGCCGCAAAGAGATGCCACATATTGAGAAAGACATTTGGCTCCCTCTAAAGGATAAAGGACTTGTACTTGTTGGCGTTGACAGGGGCGAGCCCATTGAAAAGGTTATTGAATTTGCCAAGAAAATGGGAACAACCTATCCCCTAGCACTCGATGAAAAATCTGAAATATTTGAACTTTACGCACATAAAAGTGCTGGCGTTACACGTAATGTTATAATTGACAGGGATGGAAAAATTGTGTTCCTAACCCGTTTGTTTGATGAGAAGGAATTTAAGCAGATGATTCAGGTAATTGAAAATCTACTTGAAGAATAGCACAGCTAAATACTGCGCTAATTTTATCGTAAGAAACTAGTTTACTCCTTCAACTTTTCAACTAATCGCTTAATCATGGGCAACATAGTTGTTGGATTGGTTGCCGAAAGCAGGTTGTTATCCTCAACCCAATCGGAGCCGTCGTAAAGTGCACCCGCATTAATCAGGTCGTCCTTTATTGCATGGAAACCCGTAACCTTTCGGCCCTTTACAATTCCAGCTGAGATTAACAGCCAAGGACCATGGCAAATTGAGGCAATAATTTTGCCTCTTTCGTTGTGCTTACTTATAAAACGAACAATGCCCTCATTCCTTCGCCACATATCTGGAGCATAGCCACCAGGCACCACAACCGCATCGAAGGTTATACCCTTAATTTCGCTAAATGAGTAATCGGGTTTAAAAACCATGCCGCCCTTACCCTGATATTCTTTTAGTTCAGGTGCTGCAGAGATAGTATCAAATCCCTCCTCACGCAACCTAAGGTAGGGATACAGAAACTCTGAATCCTCAACCATTTTTTCGAGTAAAACTAGTATCTTTTTCATCTGTATGTTTTTAGTTTTTTTTAGGGTATACCTAACCAGCCCTAACTGCTCTGTTTAACGACAGGCAGGCAGCAAATTCCGGGATGTTCATCCATGGGATAGTCAATCGCATTTGCATTAGGGCTATTTCCATGGGTGTTTTATATGTCTATTTATTCTATTTTTCAAGTTTGTCAATTCTGCTAGCCAATTCACGGTCTTTGGCGGTTACCACACTACCTGCATCGTGGGTGGTTAACTTAATCTCGACCTTATTGTACACATTACGCCAGTCGGGGTGATGGTTCATAATATCGGCAATGGGCGCTACGCGCTGCATGAATGCAAATGCCGAAGTAAAATCGTCAAACTCAAACGTTTTTACAAGCTGATTGTTTTCCTCTTTCCACATGATGCTTTTGTTTTTAGTTTAAACATAACAAGTTAGCAATATGTTCGATACAAAAAGTTATGGGAAATATTATTTACGCTATTGTCTGCTATCTGCTCTATTAAAATCTTTTATCATTTGAGCAATTTCACTAGAGGCCATGTAAATCTTCTCCTTAAACTTTCGATACTCTTTTGTTGTCTCGGCCTCTTCCTCAACAAAAAGTCTAAAATTATATAACCCTTGACCTAAGCCTTGGTTTATGGTTATACCATCAATTTTATACTCCAGAGTTTGCTTAAACGAGTCGCTAATAACATAGGCTATTCCATTACCCACAATGCGAATAAAACTTTTGCTGTTATAATCGACTAAATGAGCAAGTTCATGTCCAATAACCCCTACCCTTGCATGGTATGGGACATCTTTAAGCAATGGACTCTTCCGTTTATTCCGTTTATGGTTAATTATGATTTTATAGTGCCTTTTATCTCGCAGCCTAAACATATCAGTAACCGAAGGACGAGCAGCCATGGTAGTTTTTAACGCTCTACGCTTAAACTTTATCTGCGTATCCTTTAAATCAGGATAGAACATTAAAGCGGCTAATATTGAACACTCATAATCGCTGGGTACAACTTTATTCGCCAACAGTTCGACCCTCAGTGAGTCAATATTTTCCTGAACCCACTCGTGCGGCGGGATTAAACTGTATTTATAGTTTTGCGAAAAGGAATTTCCTCCAGCAGCAAGGCTTAATACAAGCAGAATCAGAAACCGATAAAAACGTAAGTAAAACACTAGGCTATAATTTGGATAAATGTGTGAAATATTGTTTTGAAATAATACTAATATCAGGCCTGTTACTAAAAAACCCAAAAACAGTAGACCCACTGCCCGACATGCTAGCGTACATGGCTCCCATTTGGTAGAACTTCTCTTTTAGGTCTGCTATCTGGGGATGCAATGGAAACACCACCTTTTCGAAATCGTTGTAAATAGTTTCTTTCCAATGCTTTATTGGCAATTGGTCGATGTGCCTAAGGTTAAACGGCGCTGGCTTTGGTGTTGACAAGCCATAGGCCTTACCAGTGTTAACATGGATACCGGGATTAGCAAGCAGGATATAGTTTCCTTTAAGGTTGATGCTTACCTCTTGCAGCTGCTCACCTCGCCCACTGGCAAAACTTGGACGATTCGTAAGAAAAAAGGAACAATCGCTCCCTAACTCTAGTGCAATATCGGCCAGAGTATTTTGGTCAACTCTTTTGCTTGCCGTTTCGTTAAGCATTTTAAGCGCAAAGGCACCGTTGGCCGACCCTCCACCAAGCCCTGCACCTAAAGGAATTTGCTTGTGCAGGTGCATTGCTACCTTAGGCAAATTAGTATATTTAGATAAAAGTGCGTATGCCTTAACGCAAAGGTTATCTTCAATATCCCCATCAACCTCAATGCCCGTTTGGGTAAATACAACATCTTTGGATTGATTTGTTTGGGGCAGAATTTCGAGTATATCGCAAAGTTTTGGTACGGGCAAAAACAGGGTTTCGATATTGTGGAAACCATCGCTACGCTTTTGGGTAATATAGAGCCCTAGGTTTACCTTGGCGTTTGGAAACATTATCATACCAACATATTTTTAACAAAGGTAGAAGCAAAACTGCTAAAGGCAATAGTATTAGCGGGAATTATACCTAAGCCAGAAGTGCAGCGCCAATAATACCAGCATCGTTAAGTAATTTTGCTGGTGATACGGGGGTACTTATGGTGAGCTGCTTCCTAAATTTAGCATATTGCTTACTTGCACCACCGCCAAGGATAAACATATCGGGATAAAAAAGTGTTTCGAGGTAGAGCAGATAATCATTAAACCGAACGCCCCACTCAGCCCAATCTAAATCCTCACTTTTACGAACAGCATCGGATGCAAACTTCTCTGCCTTAAGCCCGTGATTCATAAACATATGACCCAATTCGGTATTTGGGATAAGCTTACCCTTGTTAAAAAGAGCAGAGCCTATGCCCGTACCAATGGTAAGGAATATGGCTACCCCCTTAAAACGGCTAACCTTGCCAAAGGTTAGCTCAGCATAACCAGCAACATCGGCATCGTTAAGCACATTAACCTTGCAACCGGTAGCCTTCTTAAATAGTTTATTGACATTGGCTCCGATAAATGCCTTATCGATATTTGATGCTGTTTTTACTACACCTTTTTGCACTACTGCAGGAAACCCAAAGCCAATCTTCCCTTTCCAATGGAAATGATTAACAATTTGTTTCACAATATCAACCGTTTCATTTACCGATGCTGGCTGCGAAGTTTCAATCCTATACCTCTTGATAGTAATCTCGCCAGTTGCGGTATCTACAACAGCTCCCTTAATGGCCGAACCCCCAATATCAATTCCCAGCGTTTTCATAACTAGTATTTTAGTTCGTCTAAAAGTAAAAAAAATGCTACGAAACAATTAATATGTCCCAGGTGATTTAGATTTTTATTCGGAAAGGTCTTGGCTAGAATGAATAGGTTTTCTGTACCCTTCAACAACAACAACAATCTCGCCCTTAACACCTTGCTTGGTAAAATGCTCAGTAAGTTCTGTAAGAGTGCCCCGCACGGTCTCTTCGTACAGCTTCGATATTTCTCGTGAAACGCTTGCCCTACGCTCAGCACCCAAATGGCCCGCCAGCTGCTCAAGGAGTTTAATTAATCGGAAGGGGGACTCGTAAAAAACAATGGTCCGCTCCTCCTCTTTCAGCGCCTCAATGCGTTTATTACGCCCCTTTTTCTGCGGAAGAAATCCTTCAAAAATAAATCTATCGCAGGGTATTCCGCTATTAACCAGTGCAGGAACAAATGCGGTGGGTCCAGGTAGGCACTCAATCTCAATCCCCCTCTCAACACAAGTTCTGATAAGCAAAAAGCCAGGGTCGGAAATGCCTGGGGTTCCAGCATCGGAAATCAATGAAACCTTTTGCCCTTGGGCAATTCTATCGGCAACCTGCTCAACCGTCCGATGCTCGTTAAATTTATGGTGAGCCCAAAGAGGAGCCTTTACACCTAAATGCTTCATCAGGAAGCCGCTAGTTCGGGTATCCTCTGAAAGGATTAGGTCCGACTCCTCTAGAATCCTTATAGCCCTAAGGGTAATATCCTCGAGATTGCCTATTGGAGTAGGTACAACAAAAAGTTTTCCCATTGCCTTATTCGTGAAGAAGTTTGCGCCTAATTAAATCAATTAACTGGCTTGCTGCTTCGTTATCGTTATCCCAACTAAAATTCTCCTGAATATAGATTAGGGCATCGTTAATATCCGTAAAATCATTGAGCTGCTTAATACTCTTGGCATAGAGTTCGGCATTTCCGTTAAACAGTTCCTTGGTGAACAAAAACTTATCGTTAATGCCAATTGCTTTGGTTAAATCGACAATGGGCTTGTTTTGAAGTAGGGTTGCGAAATCCTTCTTATTTTGGCCCAGCACCTCATTCCTAAATTTATGGTTGCCCTTATACTTCTCGCCCAAAGGAATGCTTTGCTCTGATTTTTTCGTTTTATCCAAGTCGTGATGAACAACAGGAGATTCCTCCCTAGCCTCCTTTTGAGTTGCTTCATCCTTTTTAATCATCCCATAATCTTCATCAGCACTTTCGGCTTGGAAAATATCATCCGCGGAAATATCAGAGGAATCATCAACCTCCATAATTCCCTCAGCCTTCTCTGCTTGCTTCTTAATATTTTCAGGACTCACCAATTGACTTTGCTCTTCCTCATCACCCATAAGCAGAAGGCTATCATATGCTTGTCTCAGTTTTTCGAGCAGCAAATCGCGTTCTATGGCTGGTAACGAATTCTTTTGAATTGCATTTAAAATAATTCTTTCTGTCTCGCGTACTCTATCAAGTAGGCTCTTTAAAGAGGTTAATTTAACCATAGTAATATTAATTTTGATACAAAATTAAGAATTTGGTTACTTTTGTAGTACAAACGTGAATATATTTATTTATTGCCATGCTTTTTTCTGAAAATTCGATAAGTACTTTCAAACGTCGAGGGCTAATAGAGGTAATCTGTGGCTCAATGTTCTCTGGCAAAACCGAAGAGTTAATCCGTAGACTTAAGCGTGCACGCTTTGCCAAGCAACGGATTGAGATTTTTAAACCGCACATTGATTCGCGCTACTCTATTGAGGATGTTATATCGCACGACTCAAACTCCATTCGCTCCACGCCGGTAACCTCATCGGGTAATATCCTGCTACTGTCATCGGATGTTGATGTGGTTGGAATTGACGAGGCTCAATTTTTTGACAACAACCTAGTGGATGTTTGCAATAAGCTAGCCGACCAGGGCATTAGGGTAATTGTTGCAGGGCTAGATATGGACTTTAGCGGCAGACCCTTTGGCCCTATTCCCGGACTTTTGGCCTGTGCCGAACACGTTACCAAAGTACACGCAATATGCTTAAAGTGTGGTAACCTTGCACATTACTCTCATCGTTTGTCAGATACCGAAAAACTGGTTGTTTTAGGCGAGACAGATATTTACGAACCACTTTGTAGGTCATGCTTTAATGAAGTCATCAGAAATAAAAAGAAATAGTTTTATAAGATAGGCAATAGCAAATTGCACAAACCCATATGCTTAAATGCTAAACTACAAACTTGATGTAATTTCAAAGATTTTAAACGGAAAACTAAATGGTGATGCTGACCTGGTTATCAACTCTGTTACCATCGATAGCCGCTTGGCCAATGCATCGAAAAACCACCTGTTTTTTGCGCTCATCGGAGAAAGGCATAATGGGCACCAATTTATTGGAGACCTCTACAGCAAAGGAATTAGAGCATTTGTAATTAGCCATGCTAAAAATCAACACCAACAATACCCAGACGCATCCTTTATTGCGGTTGACAATACGTTAAAAGCCCTACAGCAATTTGCTGCATACCATCGCTCACAGCTTAATTACCCCATTATTGGTGTAACGGGCAGTAACGGCAAAACTATAGTTAAGGAATGGCTTGCCCAGCTGCTCAGCTTTGACCGAAAAGTAGTACGAAGCCCCAAAAGTTATAACTCGCAGGTTGGCGTTGCGCTTTCGGTTTTGGGAATTGACACTAATGCCGATATTGGCATACTTGAGGCAGGCATATCAAGACCTAACGAAATGGCCAATTTAGAGCCAATCGTAAAACCTCAAATTGGTATCTTCACAAACCTTGGGGCTGCACATCAAGAGAATTTTGATGATTTGTATAGCAAGGCTAAGGAGAAAATGCATCTTTTTAAAAATTGCGACACGCTTATTTACTCGGCTGATTATCCTCAAATTGATGAACTAGCACATGAACTGAAGAACAAGCATGCCATTAAACTTTTCACATGGAGTAAAAACAAGGGTGCAACTTTACAATTACAAAAAGTTGATAAAGACAGTACATCGGCAACACTACATGTTTTATACAAGGGTAAAGAAATAAGGATTACCATCCCATTTACCGATAATGCATCCATAGAAAATGCCATGCATTGCATTACTACCCTAATTCACCTAGGGCACACAAACGAACAGATTACCTCCCTAGTGGCTCGTTTGCAGCCAGTGGCCATGCGCCTTGAGATAAAGGAAGCGATAAATGGGTGCACACTAATAAACGATAGCTACAATTCCGATTTGGGCTCACTCTCCATTGCGTTAGACCTTTTGGCCCAGCAGCGACAGCACAAAAAGCGAATGCTTATCATCTCTGATATTCTTCAGAGCGGTTTAGAACCCGGCATACTTTACAGCAAGGTTGCCACCATGATTGATGAAAAAGGGGTTGATAAAACCATTGGTATTGGCAACGAAATTATTAAGTATTCGCAGTATTTCAAGAACAATACGGAGTTTTACCTCAACAATCAAGAGTTTCTTCATGCTTTTACACGACAAGAATATAAAGATACGGCAATACTACTTAAGGGTAGCCGTACCTTCCAATTCGAGAGAATATCAGCGGTACTTGAGCATAAACTGCATAGAACTCTACTTGAAATAGACCTAAATGCACTAGTGCATAATCTTAACTATTTTAGAGGATTGCTGAAGCCCAACGTAAAGATTATGGTAATGGTGAAGGCTTTTTCGTACGGAAGTGGTTCCCACGAGATTGCAAACCTACTACAGTTCCATAGGGTTGATTACCTTGGAGTTGCTTTTATTGATGAAGGAATTGCGCTACGCGAAGCAGGCATTACACTTCCCATAGTTGTACTTAATCCCGAGTTTGGGAGCTACGACCTTATGATTGAGTACAACTTAGAACCCGAAATTTTCAGTTTTAGCAGCCTTAATAATTTCACCAATGTCCTAAGCAAACATGGTGTTACTAACTACCCAATTCACCTTAAAATAGATACAGGTATGCATAGGCTTGGGTTTACACCCAACGATACGCCAAAACTTTGCAGCCAGCTAGATTCCCTTACAAGCATTAGGGTAGAAAGTATTTTCTCGCATTTGGTTGCCACCGATGATAGCCAGCACGACAAGTTTACCCTCGAACAGGTAAATAGGTTTGAAACAGCAAGCCTGCAAATAGCAAAAGCCTTGGGCTATAAACCTATGCTACATATTCTGAACTCGGCAGGAATAGAGAGGTTTAGTCAATATCAATTTGATGCAGTGCGCTTAGGCATTGGGTTGTATGGCATTAGTTCTGTTCACCAAAAATATCTCGAAAATGTGAGCACGCTAAAAACTTTTGTAGCCCAACTCCATGAAATAGATGCTGGCGAAACGGTTGGCTACAACCGGATGGGAATTGTTAAGCAACCATCGATAATTGCCACCATACCCATTGGTTACGCCGATGGTTTAAACCGTAGATTAAGTAATGGTAAAGGGAACGTTATGGTGAAGGGGAAACTTGCTCCTATTATTGGAAACATAAGCATGGACACCTGCATGATTGATGTAACGAGTATTCCGCTGGTAAACGAGGGCGATGAGGTAATTATATTTGGAAACAAACCATCGGTAATTGAAATAGCCAAAACCCTCGAAACAATTCCTTACGAAGTACTTACCTCAATCTCCAGAAGGGTAAAAAGAATCTATATTCAGGAATAAACTCCTTAAGCAAAAAACATAACTCTGCAATGGCCAACTACTTAAAGGGTCAGTTTTAGCAATTATCCTAAATCGCTAATTCGCTCGAGTTTAAAGGAATCCATAATCTTTATTCTGCGGCCATCCAACTCGAGTACCCCTTCGCTTGCAAAAGCCGAGAGTGTTCTTATGGCGTTAGAAGTTGTCATGTTTGAAAGATTGGCTAAATCTTCTCTTGAGAGATAAACTCTAATAGTTTGATTATCATCCTCAAGACCATATGTTTCGCGAAGGAATATCAAACTCTCGGCCAATCGTCCTCGGATATGCTTTTGGGTTAGGGTTACTGTTCTACTATTTGAGAATCCAAGTTCGGTGGCAATCGATTTAAGTATATGGTAGGTTAGAAGCGCATTGGACTGTAGAATTTTAATAATGCAGCTGCGCTCTATTTCACCCACAACACAATCCTCTAAAGCCTCAGCTGATGCTATATGATTCTCATCAGCAAGAAGAGCGCGATAGCCAATAAATCCAATGGGTTTTGCCATACGTACAATTTGGTCGCGGCCGCCCACACCCTCCTGAAAAATTTTTGCCTTGCCTTTAATTAAACAAACTAACCCCACTGGCACTTCACCATTACGGTAAATAATTTCGCCTTTTCTGTACTGAATACAGGTAAAGCTACGAAACATTAACTCCTTTTCTCGGGGTTTTAAATTTTTGAATAAGGAACAAACACCCTCAAATGCGCTTTGTATATCAATAGACGGATACGCCATATTTTGTGTGCTTATTATATACTGAAGGCAAAGATTTGCAAGTGTTTTTGGCTGCAAAGTATCTGCAAACAGATATTTTATTAGTAATGCTGTTAATTATAAAACACAAAGATAAATAAAATGTTTTACAGCAGGAAATGAGATTCCTTACCTTTTATATAAAAAACACTAAAAAAGTAAATTAAACTTGGGTTGAGTAACTATAATCTGGCAACTAGGGGTATTCTTCGCCCTAGCCCAAAAGCTTTTGATGAAACCCTTAAGGTTGGCGGAGATTGAAAGCGCTTATGCTCGCTGATATTAACTAATCGAATAATTTTGGTTACCACTTCAGCATCAAAGCCAAGTTCAATAATTTCATCTGCACTCTTTTGATTTTCAATATACTCTCGAAGAATACCATCGAGTATTGGATAATCGGGTAACGAGTCGGAATCCTTTTGCTCGGGTCTAAGCTCTGCCGAAGGTGGTTTTACAATGGTATTTGTGGGAATTATCTCAACCTCTCTATTGATATAATAGGCTAACTTAAAAACATCGCTTTTATAAACATCGCCCAAAACTGCCAAAGCACCGCACATATCGCCATAAAGGGTTCCGTAGCCAACAGCCGCCTCACTTTTATTGGATGTATTGAGCAAAAGATGCCCAAGTTTATTTGATAAGGCCATAAGCATTACCCCTCTTATTCTGGCCTGAATATTTTCTTCGGTCAAATCGCTTGGCAAATCACCAAATACAGGGTTTAGCCCTTGGTTTATGGTATCAAATGAATCCTTAATATTTATAATATCATATTTAATGTTCAGATTATCAGCCAATGCCACAGCATCGTCAATAGAATGTTGCGATGAGAAGTGTGAGGGAAGTAATAAAACCCGCAGGTTTTGGCTCCCGAGAGCTTTTTGAGCAAGCGCTAAAGTAACCGCCGAATCAAGCCCGCCCGATAGGCCAAGCGTTGCCTTGGTAAATCCAGATTTTTGGAAATAATCGCGAATCCCCAGAACAAGAGCATCATGAATTTGTGCTATGTAATCGTTGGGATTAAATTGATTTTTGGCGTCAATAAAACTATCAGTCTCAGTATCAACAACCTGAGTATCTTCAACAAAAGAGTTTAGCCTCTTGACTAAAACCCCATTGGCATTAAGCGCCATTGAGTCGCCATTAAATATCAAATCGGTATTTGCCCCCACTTGGTTTACACTGATTATTGGTATTCCAAGGCCTTTTGCTAATTCGCTAAAAGCGGATAATCTATGGCTATCAGTATCGTACGAAAATGGGGAAGCGGCAATATTAATCACTAAATCGGGATTCTGCTTTTTAAGTTCAGCCATTGGAGAAACCTTGTTTTGCCTCATACCCACGGATGTTTGCTGATTATCCCATAAATCCTCACAAATGGTAATAGCAATGCGTTTACCGTTAAGGTTGGCTAGGGTAAAATTATGATTTGGCTCAAAATATCTATGCTCATCAAAAATATCATAGGTAGATAGTAATGACTTATGGTGTACACTCTTAATTTCCCCATCGCTAAGTAAGTATGCAGAATTGAATAATGGTTTACCCGTGGGTTCAGGATTATAGCTTGGTGCCCCTATAACTGCAGAAATTCCAATACAATGCTTGGCAATCTGCTCAACGCCCATTAAACACTTTTCGATAAAATCGTTGCGATAGAGCAAGTCGTGCGGTGAATAACCACAAACAGTGAGTTCAGAAAAGACCACAAGACAAGCCCCTTTGGCTTTTGCAACGGTAATTGCGTTGATAATCTTTTCAATATTGTGCTCAAAATCGCCTACAATATAGTTCTCCTGGGCAAGGGCAATTTTCATATGTCTATTTGTTTTTTTCGGCGGAACATATGGAACTCGCAGTAATAATCACTCTCCTTTATGTGAACTTTTTCTCGTGCTCGTTTCATATAATCTACAATTATGAGTTGAAACGTAGTTTAAAAAATCAGTCCGAGTTTTAGTGACAGGCTACCAATGCTAATCATTCCGTAACCAGCATCAAATGCCGCGGTCATTCCATTGGCATAGGTCAAACCAACCTGTATAGCCGAAGGGCCACCCAACGAGTATTGCATACCAGCACCGAACATATACGAAACAAAGCCAAAGTTTAACTGCTCGTTTTCAAGCACTTCTCTATCAACTCCGTTAGTATCTTCCCAAGCAAAACCTTTAAGTTTTACATGGCCAATAACTCCCAAATGGGCAAAAAAGGTGGTGTAACCAATCTCGTTGGTTTTAAACTTTAACCCCAAGGGCACATTAATATACTGGCCCTTTACCTTAACGTTAGAGTTTACAGCTATTGGATACTCCCCATCGCGCGTTTTAAGGATATAATCCTCCTCTTTGTATTTAATATTTCCGCCAATATTTGAAATTGATGCTCCTGTGGTTATGGCATACCTATCGGCAAAGTAACGCTCCAAGCTAAATCCGGCATTAAAACCAAACACAGAACCGTTGGGCGAGAACTTTTTGGTATCGGATGTAAACCACGATAGCTGCGGGTCGGCAAAAACTCCGAATTGCAAATACTGCGC
>JAQUJY010000156.1 GCA_028680705.1 Bacteroidales bacterium | reverse complement strand
CAATCTTGCGGTTGGTTTCCTCGGGTACTCGCTGATCGAAGCATCGGTTGCCTGCCTCCATATGGAAAATGGGAATGTGCCGTTTTTTGGCAGGGATGGCGCACAGGCAGCTGTTGGTATCACCCAACACCAGGAATGCATCGGGTTTTATCTGCTCAAGCAGTGGGTCGATCTTTATAAGTATCTGGCCAATGGTTTCGGTGGCGGTGGTGCCTGCGGCCTCTAAAAAGTAGTCGGGCTTGCGGATACCCAAATCTTCGTAGAATATCTCATTTAGCTCGTAATCGTAATTCTGACCCGTATGTACGGTGATGTGCTCAATGGCTTGTGATTGGTCGAGCTTAGCCATAACTCGTGATAGGCGGATTATCTCGGGGCGGGTACCTACTACGGTGAGAACTTTTAGTTTTTTCATTTCTTGGTGATTAGTGACTGGTGACTGGTGATTAGTGGTTTATGACTGATAACTAGTTACTAGTCACTAAGTAATAATAGTTTTTATTAAACCTTGAATCATTTTAGAAATGGAAGTCAATTCAAGTTGAAGTTCATCCTTTTTGTTTGATTCTAAAAAACCAAGTTTATTTGCAATAATTAGTTGCGTATCAACTTCAGCAGCACTAGATAATGCAATATATAAAAATTGTCTGAACTCTTTTTTGTGTTTTCTGGTTGCACCTTCGGCTATGTTAGAAGGGATGGAAATCGCAGCTCGACGAATTTGTGATGTTAATCCAAACATTTCAGCCTTTGGAAACTTGTCGGTAACACCATAAATATTTGTTACAAAATCAACAGATTTCTTCCATACATTCAAATCTTTATGAGTCCTCACCATATTCCATAATTTACTAATTACCAGTCACTAATTACTAGTCACTAATTAAACCTCCTCGAAAAACGTATCCGGATCCTCAGCATTAAAAAACTCACTAATCCAGAAGATGGTATAAAGATCCTGATCTCCGATGTTAGTAATATTGTGTGTGTACCAAATGGGCATATCAACAAACGATGGTTTTTCGCCATCCAGTTCAAATGATAATACTTCGTTAGTGCCAATGCGTCGTAATTCGATGCGAGCCTTTCCTTTAATTACGGCAAACCGTTCTGCTTTTCGGGTGTGGAAATGGTTGCCGCGTGTAATGCCCGGTTTTGTGGTTGAGAATGAAACCTGACCACCGCTATTCATCTTTACTGTTTCTACAAAGCTACCCCTATCATCGGTATTTTGCTTTAGGTAAAATGGAAAAAAATCTTTATGGTCGATATAAGAAACAAAGGAATTAAATAGGTTACGCTCAAAAGGGTTGTTTAAATTTGGAAAAATACCATCTTTAAAATAGTTCGCTTTAAAACCTTCAAGTAGCTCTAAAACCTCCGAAACTTTTTTTTCCGAAGTATGCTTAATGGGGATCTCATTTACAATTGCATCCGAATCTGCTTCATTGGTCATGCATATAATTTGATCTATAATTTCAGCAACCAACTCGCCCACATAAATTAATTTTACGGTACCATCCGTATCAATTTTGGGTTGTTCGTTATGCGTGAGTTGATGACAAAACGTTGCAATAAATGAGTTGTAATAGGGATTTCCGAAAGAGCCAAAAACATTTGGAATTATAAAGCCTGTAAAACGAGCATGGTTTTGCATAGCCCAGTTCTCCAACAGCTTACGTCCCTCCTTTTTCGATTTGCCGTAAGGGTTGTCGCGCTCTTCCTGGGTTGAAGAGGAGAATAGGATATGTGGTGTTGAGTTGGTCTCCTCGCAGGCTTTGATAAGCTGTTTTACCAATTGGATATTGGTTTCGTAAATAACCTTGGGATCGTTGTGACGGTTCATAGCTGCTAGGTGAACAATGGCATCGCACTGCTGCACAAAACTTTTTAGCTTGGTCTCATTGCCAAAGAAGTTATCCTCAAAGAGTACTCGTTCAAATTTATCGGGGAGCAATCCTAGGGTATTGTAAAGATGGGTTCCTACAAATCCTGATTGTCCGGTTATACCTACTTTAATCATATGCTATTTTGATTGGGACGCTGATGACGCTAATTACACTGATGGACACAGATTGTTATTTTTATTTGTCCGCAGATTACACAGATTATTATATTCTTTATTTGTGGTAATTTGTGAAATCTGTGGATATCTTTTGGGGTTTCTTATTTGTGTAAATCTGTTGCATCTGTATTCTAATCCAAACTAATCAGGATATTGCTCCTGCTCCGTATCACCCAACACATCCCTTCTAATCATCGGCAGTTTTAATAGAAGATTCTTCATCCCTTCCACGTCAAGTCTATGGGTATTGTGTGAGGTGTACTCATCAACTAAAGAAACTTGCTCCTGCCCCTCAGTAAAATATTTCCCATAGTTTAGGTCACGAGTATCGGCGGGTATTCTATAGTAGTTGCCTAAATCTTCAACTTTTACCATCTCCTCGCGATTAACCAGCGACTCATAAAGCTTCTCTCCGTGTCGTGTACCAATAACCCTAATTTCTGTTTCCTTTTTATATAATTCCATTAGTGCTTTAGCAAGTACGCTGATTGTTGCCGCAGGTGCTTTTTGTACAAATATGTCTCCCGGTTGTCCATTACTAAAAGCAAAGAGTACGAGTTCAACAGCATCATCAAGCGTCATCATAAACCGAGTCATATTAGGATCGGTTATCGTTATTGGCATCCCTTTTTTAATCTGATTTATAAACAAGGGTATAACACTACCGCGTGAAGCCATCACATTTCCGTATCGGGTACCGCAAAGTAACGTGCTATTGCCTTCAATGTGTCTCGATTTTGCAATCATAACCTTTTCTGCCAATGCCTTGCTCATTCCCATAGCATTTATGGGATAAACAGCCTTGTCGGTACTTAAACTTACTAGTTTCTCTACACCAAATTGTACCGCTGTATCTATAACATTCTCTAATCCCATAACATTGGTTCGAACAGCTTCCATGGGAAAAAACTCGCACGAAGGGACTTGTTTTAGCGCCGCTGCATGAAAAACATAGTCTACTCCTTGCATTGCGTATTTCACACTTTGTCTGTTTCTAACATCACCTATGTAATATTTGATCTTATCGGTTTTATAAAATTGCCGCATATCATCCTGCTTCTTCTCATCTCTCGACAAAATCCTAATCTCTTTAATACTTGTTTTTAGGAATCGTCGGAGAACAGCATTTCCAAAAGAACCTGTTCCTCCAGTTATAAGTAGTACTTTGTTATTTAACATATATAATTATTTTTTGTCCAGTGATTACACGGATTGACACTGTTTTTGTCCGCAGATTACACGGATTAGCACAGATTATTATATTCTTTATTTGTGGTAATTTGTGAAATCTGTGGATATCTCTTTATGCTGGTTG
>JAQUJY010000155.1 GCA_028680705.1 Bacteroidales bacterium | reverse complement strand
GTGAAAAAATGGTGTCCTGAAAGAAAATATAGAATGATTGATTTATACACCACCCCTTCCCGTTAGTTAAATGCTAAAAAACTCAAATAGAAAAGAAGCACTATCCTTTTAACTTTTCAACCCTGAGTTAGGCGGCGTTGCCCGTTTGGTGGGGTAAGTATTTCCATAGCTTACTGGTTTTAAGGGTATAAACTGCAAACAAGTTGCAAAGGAATTGCTAGAAAATCAAAAACAGGAGGCTTTTAGTTGCAACCATTTTTGCTAAATGTAGGGTACTTGAAAGATGGAGGTGTGCAAACTCATTCTATAATTTCTAATCTAACACATTCAACCTCCCCTAAAAATTTAGCTGCAAAAAACTATTCTACAGCCACCCTGTGCTGCTCTACATGATTACCTTTTTTAGCATGGAGGATGTAAACACCCTGCTGGATGCCGCTCACGTTGATGGTTTTGGGCAGGGTGGTGGTAACGTTTACCGCAATGGCTCCCTGCCGGCTCACTAGGCGTAACGCCCAGGGCTCACTGCTCTTATCATTATCCAGCTCAGTAATAGTGATAACCTCACTGGCAGGATTTGGCCCAACGCTCAGCATGTCAAAATCTTCACAGAACACCAAGTTCTTCTGCGATGTTACGGATGAGCAACCAGGAATCTGCTCCGTTAGCTCCAAGTAGCGCTGGGGATAATTCCCACTAACGCTAAAAGGGATGGTGGTTTGCTCAGTACCCAGCAGCATAGTAAACTCTGCCTCGTTGTGCAGTACCCAGAGGTAATTCGTTACCTCGGGGTGCGAAGTCACGCTAACCGTGGCGGTCTGATTGGGCCAGATACACTGCTCCCACTGCCCATTAATTGAGGGCGGTTCAATGTAGCCAGGAGGCGTACCCACGTACACACTGTAGGGGGGTAATTCCACCACCCCACAGGGTCCGTTTACGGTTGCCTTTACCCAGCCAGGGCCATTAACCGTTGTATTAGCTGCCCTTACAGTATAGCTAGTATCCTGCCCGCTCACGTAGGCAAGGTTGCTGCTTTTGGTCCACGTTACGGTGTAACCATCAGGCAGGTTGTTGAGGGTGAAGGTGGCGTTGAAGGAGCAGACGATGGTGGGGCCGGAGATGGTAGGGATGGCTAAAGTATTTATCGTCATTATACCTGTATTATTAGGATCGAGCCAATTTCTTAACCTGGTTGCATTAGTACCACCTCCTACCCATGAGATGTCAAATCTTCCACCAAACTTATTAACCCTATCGCATACTGGTAGGTGTCCATCGTTAATACCAAAATGTTGTGCAATGATTCTATGATTTTGGTCAAAATATGGAGCACCAGAACTTCCTGCTTCAGTAGCACCTAGATCAAGCCCCAACCTCCAGCATAATGCATTTAAGAAGTTGTCAAAAACAGGCTCATTATTATCAAAAGATACTTTCATAACATCCCCACGAGGATGATGAATAATAGTTGTTTGGGTTATACCTTCAATATTTCTACTCCACCCAGCATATGTAATTCCAGTATTTCCAGCAGGACGTCGATTTAACTCCAAAAGCGCAAAATCGCTTATAGCAGCATTGGCTCGTAGGGTTGAACCATAGTAGGAATAGTAGTGAAAACTATCGCCCCCATTGCAGGTTGGACTTTTGTAGCCAAATCGAAATATGAAATTGCCAACATTCTGATTATCGATGCAATGGTTGGCTGTTAGAAAGTATGGAATGAAATTTTGGCAAGCATTATTAATCAAAGCACCAGAGCACATTCTATTACCACCAACTATTATCATTGCAACGGAATTGCTCTCTTCATGCCAAGCATCTCCTTCGGGGCAATTAATATCAATGTTGCAGCTTGCCGAATCACCAAATCCTTTTGAGGGGTCAGAAAACAGATTGATGTATCCATGAATCACCTCTGATATCGAAATAACACCTTTTTTCTCAGTTCCATGTGGTTCAAAGTACTCCAAAATTATTTCAGAACCTTGAATTAAATCTGTAGCAAACTGACCATCCGGGGTATTGTTTTCCCAAGTTATGGGTCCTTGTAAAACTGTCTTTTCAGAGTTGTAGATGTAGAGCTGGCTACCTTTAGGAATGTATAACTTATCGAAGGACAGGTTGATGGAAAAGGCATCAACGGAACTAATTTTGAGTATCCAAACTCTCCCTTCATCAATTTCAAACCATGCTCCACTATTTACCATACGGAGGTTAACCTCAAAAATATGACCAAAGCGAAAGGGTAAGCCAGCGGCCTTTGTTACCTCATCCTCCGCAAGCAGTTTTTCCCTGTCAACCTTTGGCAGTTTGTACGATTTGGTTATTGCCTTATCGCTAAGTTTAATCATACTGTTAACAGTATGACTATCAGCCGTTCTCGTTATTACCTGAGCCGATAAGTTTACAAATGTTATTGCAAATATTGCAGCAATAAGAAGTCTTTTCATCATCATCTATTTTACCGTGAACTCAATTTTAAATTGCTTAACTTCTGTTTGGCTACCATCTACGTTAAAAGATGAGGAAAATACTGTAAAGTAACTCCCTATGGGCAAGCAATCTAGGTGATCTTGATTCTGCGCAAGACAAAACCCATAATGATCGGGGTCGCTAGATACTACCCATGGGCATTTAAACTCTAAGCTACAGTTGGCTGGTATGCTAAAATAACCAATTTCACAGTTGCCATCATAAGGCTTACCAAAATTTATTTCTTCCTGATTTGATTTGTAAACATTGAAAAACTCATCGATTGGGAAAAAGTTTTCAACCATCTGAACCTTAGAACTTTTATTGGTAACGAGAAAGCTAAAGATGATATTCTCACCCTCGTTAAAAGTAATGCTTTCGTTGCCTAACGTGTCCAGTAATTGGAAGGTAAAGTCAACAGGAATATCATTTTTGTTCTTCTCACAACCCGATAGGCAAAAGGCTAGCAGTAGGGTCAGCAGCGGGGTGTAAAGTTTTTGTGATTTCATGGTTACATATTTTTAATGTTTTGGTTAACCTATTTACTCATATTATAGCATTGCTTATTTATTGTTTTAGGTCGAAACGCCCCTCCCCGTTAGCTAAAATATGAAAGTTTATAAAGCGAAAAGGTACATGAGTTCACTTTTAAACTCTTACCCCTGAGCTAGGCGGCGTTACCTGTTTAGCGGGGTAAGTGTTTCCATAACTTACTGGTTTTAAGGATATGAATTGCAAATAAGTTACAAACATTATGCTAGAAAAGCAAAAAAACAGGAGGGTTTTAGCTGCAACCTTTTTCGCTAAATGTAGGGTGTTTGAAAGATGGAGGCGTGCAAGCTCATGCTATAATTTCTAATCTAACCCATTCAACCTCTCCCAAAAAACTTAGCTACAAAAAGCTATTTTACAAATGCCCTGTGCTGT
>JAQUJY010000075.1:8159-14391 GCA_028680705.1 Bacteroidales bacterium | reverse complement strand
GTTTTTTTGGGAAGATAATGTTCCACGTGGAACATTATTTAGACAAAAACTAAGGATAGAGTGTTCCACGTGGAACATTATAAGTATCTTCCATTAAAACCAACGAATAATACCCATGGAAATAAAAGGATATTCTGTTAAAGGAAACCTGGTTGACCCCGTAGGTAGGGTTACAAAGGGCGTTATAATTGATGTCGAAAATGAGATTATTCGCAGGATTACTAAAACCGACACAAGTGATGGTCCGTATATAATCCCGGGGTTTATTGATTCCCATGTACACATAGAGAGTTCGATGCTTATTCCTAGCCGATTTGCCGAAATGGCTGTTGTACATGGAACAATTGCTGTGGTAACCGATCCGCATGAGGTGGCCAATGTTGCAGGTGTAGAGGGTATCAGGTTTATGCAGAGTAACGCCCTGAAAGTTCCTTTGAAGTTTTTCTTTGGTGTGCCTTCTTGTGTACCAGCATCGCCCCTTGAGAAGAGTGGTGCAGTCTTGGATTCTGGTGTAGTCTCTAATCTCATTCAGGAGGATGATTTCTATTTTCTGGCAGAAATGATGAATTTCCCCGGAGTTGTAAATAATGATCCTGATGTTATGGCCAAGTTAAGTGCTAGTAAAAATGCTGGAAAGCCAATCGACGGCCACGTCCCCGGATTATCGGGTGAGTTGTTAAAGAGATATGTTCAGTCTGGTATTACCACCGATCATGAGTGCAGCACACTGGAAGAGGCGGAAGAGAAAATTAAGATGGGAATGAAGATATTGATAAGGGAAGGAAGTGCTGCCAAAAACTTTGAGACTTTAGTTCCGCTGTTAAACGATTACCCAAAACAAATTATGTTTTGCACCGACGACTGCCATCCCGATTATTTACAAAATGGACATATCAATAAATTAGTTGCCCGCGCAGTAGCAAAGGGATATGATTTATATGATACACTTTATGCTTCAAGCATAAGCCCAATTGAGCATTATAAACTACCTGTTGGTAAATTGCGTGTAGGAGATAAAGCCGATTTTATAGTGGTTAATAATTTAAAAGACTTTGAAGTTCTAGAAACGCACGTAAATGGGGTGAGGGTTTTTGCCAATCATAAGGTTTTGTTTAAACAGCCAAAAGAAAATCTGCAGCCTTTCGCCTTTAGAACTATTCACCAGAAAGGTAATTTAAACGTCATATCATCAGCATCTAAACTGAACGTAATTGAAGCACTAGATGGAGAATTGCTTACCAATAGACTAATTATTGATTCGCCCGTTAAAAGAGGCGAGGTGTTGAACACTGATACAGGAAAAGATCTTCTTAAAATAGTTCTCCTCGACCGTTACAACAACACACACCCAAAGGTAGCCTTTATTAAAGGCTTTGGATTAAAGCATGGCGCCCTTGCGGTTAGTATCGCGCACGATAGCCACCACATAGTTTCTGTTGGTTGTGATGATGATAGTATTGATAACGCATTGGAGTGGGTTGTTAAAAATAGAGGAGGTATGTGCTATTTTAACGGAGGTAATGGCGATGGGATAGATCTCCCTTTTTTTGGTTTAATGACCAATGAGGATGGGAATCAAGTTACCCTAAAATATAATAAACTTAATTTTAAAATACATCAAGCCGGATGCATACTAAAAAGTCCATTTATGACTGCTTCTTTTATGGCTCTAACAGTAATACCTAGTATTAAAATTAATCACAATGGACTCTTCGATAGTTTAAACTTCAAATCAATCACTCTTTTTCAGTAATTCCTTATATTTGCCTTAACTATAAATTGTTTAGCGAGCAGTATTCGCTCTAATTTACATTAAAGGAATTACCATGTTAGTACCTTTTTTAATAGCGATGTTCTTGGCAATAAACATGGGAGGAAGTGGAACAGGTCCCTCTTTTTCCACAGCCTATGGGGCAAATGCCATTCGCAAAAGCCTTATTCCAGGCCTCTTTGGTATAATGGTTTTTTTAGGAGCAGTTATTGCAGGAAAAGGAACAGCAAATACAGTTGGAACCGCAATTATAAATCCTTACCTTATTAATAATGTGGTCATTTCTATTGTGTTTTTTTCAGTTGCTATCTCATTACTTATAGCAAATTTAGCTGGCATTCCTCAATCCACAAGCCAATCCACAATATTTGCGCTTGTGGCCCCAGGCATATACTTTAAGGATTTTAATCCAACAAAGCTGTTTTACGAGATAATTCCTACTTGGGTAATACTTCCTATTATCTCCATGGTTTTATGCTTTATTATCGGAAAATATATTTACAAACCTCTACGGAGAAAGGGCTACACTATCTCAAGCAAAGTAAACAATAGTTATGTTCTAAAGGGTCTTTTAGTAGCCGTTTCATTATATGTTGCTTTTTCCATTGGATCAAATAATGTTGCAAATGCGGTTGGGCCTTTAACATCAATGACCATTAATGAAATGGGTCTAGATCCAGACGAGTCATATTGGTTTGTAACCATATTCTCGATCCTTATAATTGCTCCGTGTTTTGGTATTGGTAGTTCAATATTTGGACATAAGATACTTCGAAATACAGGAAAGGAGTTATTCCTTTTTGGTCGCATTGAAGCTGTAATAATTGCTTTTGTTTCAGCTACTCTGCTACTATTGGCCTCTTTAACTAAGGGAATACCAACATCATTGGTACAGCTAAATGTGGGAGCCATTCTCGGTATTGGCATTGCAAAGTTGGGAATAAAAAATATTTTCAGGAAAACACAAGTTCGTAAGTTTTTTGCCATGTGGGCAATAGCTCCAATTATTGCTTTCTCACTTTCTTTGCTCCTAGTATATATTGCCGACCTTATCGATTATTTGTAGTAATGTTTAACTTTTTATTGTAATGATCCCAGATAAAATTCCCCAAATAATTGATAGTCTTCCACATAGTTATGGAGTTTACCAGTTCTATAATCTCCATAACGAAATTATTTATATTGGTAAAGCTAAAGACCTCAAAAAGAGGGTTTCCTCATATTTTAATCGAGTAAAATATGGGAATACAAAACTTCGCGTTCTTGTCACTAAAATACATGACATAAAACACATTGTAGTAAATACCGAAAGCGATGCTTTATTGCTGGAGAACAATCTCATCAAAAAGTATCAGCCCAAATACAATGTGCTTTTAAAGGATGATAAAACATATCCGTGGATATGTATTAAGAACGAACCCTTTCCTAGAGTATTTTCAACCCGAAGGGTTGTAAACGACGGTAGTATGTATTTTGGACCCTATACTTCTGGAGTTGTTCATAAGACCATCCTCGATTTAATTAGGTCTCTTTACCCATTGCGAACCTGCTCGCTAAATCTTACACAAAAAAACATCAACTCAGGAAAATTTAATTCTTGTCTTGAGTATCAAATCGGGAATTGTAAAGCGCCCTGTATAGGCAATCAATCTTCTGAAGAATATAATAGTAATATAGATCAGATTGTTGACCTGTTAAAGGGTAACATTCATTCAGTAAAGCGAGAAATGGTAAAGCAAATGAAAGAATTTGCACGCGAGTACCGTTTTGAAGAGGCTCAAGCATTAAAGATAAAGTTGGATGCGTTGGAGCACTATCAGGCAAAATCGAGTATTGTTAGACCATCGGTAACGGATTTGGACGTGTTTTCTATTGCCAACGAGAAAAATTATGCATGCGTTAATTATCTTAAAATAATAAAGGGTTCTGTAATACAGTCCCATAACATCGAACTAAAGAAAAGTCTTGACGAAACGGAAGAGGAACTATTGGGAATTGCAATTGCAGAGATTAGGCAGCGTGTTAGCAGTAACGCCAAACAAATTGTTGTTCCAGTTTTACCCGAGTTTAATATTGAGGGGGCAAGGTATATTGTTCCTGTCAGAGGAGATAAGCATAAACTCTTAACTCTTTCGCTGCGAAATGCAAAAGCTTACATTCATGCTAAAAAGTTAAAGCAGGAAAAGCAAGATCCTAATATAAGGCTAACGAGAAAGTTAGAGACTTTAAAAGCTGATTTTAAAACAAAAGATTTGCCAAAGCATATAGAATGCTTCGATAACTCTAATACTCAGGGAACTAACCCTGTGTCTGCTTGTGTGGTGTTTAAAAACACGAAACCAGCAAAAAAAGAGTACAGACTATTTAACATAAAAACAGTAGAAGGGCCAAATGACTACGCGTCTATGCAAGAGGTTGTTAGGCGAAGATATAGCCGATTGCTCGCTCAGAATGAATCCCTCCCGCAGCTCATTGTAATTGACGGAGGAAAAGGGCAACTAAGTGCCTCTTATGCAGTATTAAAAGAGTTGGGTATTGAACATAAAGTTCAGATTATAGGAATAGCTGAACGTTTGGAAGAGATATTTTTTTACGGTGATCCCGTCCCACTTTACCTCGATAAGAACTCTGAATCGCTAAAAATTATACAACAAGCGCGAAACGAAGCCCATCGCTTTGGAATAGCCCACCACCGTAATAGGCGCTCAAAGAGTTTCTTGCAATCTGAATTAACAGGTATTAAGGGAATCGGCGAAGCTACTGCACAAGTTTTGTTGAAAAAATTTAAGAGTATTGAGGCAATTGCTAATGCAAGCACTGAAGAACTTACAGCTGTTATTGGACCCTCTAAGGCTAAAATTGTAAGAGAGCATTTTCATTTACAAGGATCCAAAAGATGAGTTGTTGCTCTGCCTACTTTGAGCCTAATTACAAAGTAAAAATCTTTATTTTGTTTTTTGGAAATCCTGTTTTTTCAGAGGAGGGAAGTAATGTATTTGGTTTTGAAAGAAGCAGCCACTAAGTATAATACCTTTGATAGCACAATTTTTTCCCAAGGCCATAGCTAAAAGAATTATAAACTATTAACTAGTTCTAAACCCAAATTTATTACAAGTTTCTTCAAAACACACAAATTCTTCGCCCGCCACCTACATGTTTGTAATACAGACGTTCTGTGTTGTGAACATAAAACTATAGTTACACACTAAATGTAGTTATTATTTACAAACACTACTTTGCTATTCCTTGTGCTTTTGTAATCGTCTGTTTACCAACCTATGAAATAGGCTGTTTTAATCACAAACATTGTTTTTCGAAATACCCAATTGCCGGGTAGTTCTATCCATTTTCACAATAAGGTACAAATATAAATGAGTAGTGGTAATTTCTTGTTCATAGGTGTCTAGTAAAAATATTTAGAAGATTTAACCACTTTTTGCCCGGCAAGAGTTTATATTTTGTCGGATAGTCGATATTTAAATCCCTTTTAATTTTTGTTGAACGAATAATCTTATAAAACTGCCTAGAAACACAATATATAGCGAGATATGAGGAAGATTACTGACTACCATCATAAAGTAAGTATGGCAGACCAGAAGATTCTGACTCAGTTTTCCAAAAAGACCAAGAAATTACCTAACACTCTGGCCACAATAAAAATGAGGACATTTTGCTAGGAGGACAACTTAGCGCCAAATTAATTCCTTATAATAATCATTTAAAGCAGATTTTCTAATTAAATACTTTTCTGTGGGCAGCGAGGGTATCATTTAAATTATAAGGTGCAATGCTTGTCAATTTTGCAAATAACCATTTTAAAAAGTAGATAAAAATTCAGTTGGCATTCTCTTTAAAAAAATAAGTTAGCAACAAAACTAAATTGATTTATATGAATTATTGGAGACTTATGAAGGTAGTTGGGTAGGAGTTACAAAAAACATAAAATGGAATATCCAAATTCGTTGTTCCCCGAAATGCCGAGAGTTAGCTTTTGAAAATTAAAGATACCGCTATTGATTATCATCAAGTTATAAAATAAATACTGAAAATATACTAGTTTGCTAGACAACGGTGATATATATTAAATAATATTTAGTAACAGGTTAAAAAGATAGGTAAAATCAAAAACACATTCAATAAATTTTCTATTCCAAAATATTATCCTAAATTTATAACTTATAATCATCATAAATAAATTAACGAATTAACTAAAATTTGCCTATGAGAAAATCAGTCTTTAAAGACAAATTACTACTCTAAACAAAACAAAACTATTAACTTAAAACTAAATTTAACTATGAGAAAATTATTGACATTAACTCTAATGTTTGCTACTCTCTTCTTTGGGGTCAATGCACAGCAAAATGACCATGAGAAAGAAAGAATGGAAAAGCTCTCCCAAATGCAAAAGCAGGAGGCTAGCATTAATTTTTTAAAGGGTACCCCCACTACTGCCACAAG
>JAQUJY010000075.1:0-8059 GCA_028680705.1 Bacteroidales bacterium | reverse complement strand
ATCGTTCCTGTTCTAACAGAACCAGGTGCACCCGCTGCACCCGCCGATTTGGTTGTTACCCCAGACCCAATGGGCGCTCTTGGTGCTACTATAACCTGGACAAACCCAGCGTTAACTTTTGACGGCGAAACCCTTACTGAGCTTACCTCAGTTTCTCTTTGGGTTAACGACGAAACAACAGCCGAGTATGAGAATACCTCACCTGTAATTGCTGGTTCTGAGACTTATGCTTACACCGCAGCTACCCCAGGGTTACATAATTTCTCCGTTTACGGAACCAACGCAGCTGGCGAGGGTGCACAAGCAAGCCAAACTGTTTGGCTAGGTGCCGATGTTCCTGCTGCACCAACCAACGCTGTTTTGGCTAAAGATAATATGGAAGCTCAATTATCGTGGGATGCTCCAACAGTTGGTATGAATGGCGGTTTTTTTGATGGAACAGGTGTTACCTACGATGTTTATAGAAACCCTGGAGATGTTCAGGTGGCAACAGCACAAACCGGAACAACGTTTACCGAAACATTAACGGTTCCTGGAAATTATTCCTATAAGGTTGTTGCTAGTAATGCAGCAGGCCTAGGTGGAAATGCTACTTCAAATATATTGCTAATTGGCAATTTCGTAGTTTATGAGATGTTTGATGGAGCAACAATTCCTGAAGGTTGGACAACACAGGGTCTAGGTCTTACAAACTGGTCGATTGTGACTACTGCAAAAGCCGGAGGAGATGCAAATGAGCTTAAGTTCTACTGGAGCCCATTAATTACTGGTACTTCGTATTTTGTTTCTCCTGTAATTAACACAACAGGAATGAGTAGCTTAGGGTTGAACTATAAGGATTTGTTCGACGATTATAATACAAATCCTAAAACTATTGGTATTAAAACTACAACTGACGGTGGTGCAACATGGCTGGTAGCCAATGAAGAGGTTATGGCCAATGGAAATGTAGATATTGGACCAAGAGACAATACGGTTGTTATTGAAAATGCACACGTTGGTAGTGCCGATTTCCAATTTGCAATTTTCTATGATGGTTATACATTTGATGTTGATGGCTGGTATATTGATAATATTGAATTAATTGATAGAGCAGGCGCCAATATTACTTTTACTGTACAAGAGGGAACAACTCTTTTAGAGGGTGCTGAAGTAACCATTAACGAGAACAACTATACAACAGCAGCAGATGGTACAGTAACTGCATACGTTTTAGTAGGTACTGATATTCCATACACCGTAACCAAGCTTGGCTTTGGTGATGAAACCGGAACGATAACCGTTGTTGATGGTGTTGATCAGGATGTGACTGTTGAAATGACCTCTTTACCTACTTACGAGGTTACCTTTAACATTATGAATGAAAACTCAACACCATTAAATGCTTTGGTAACCCTAGAGCTTGCAGGCAATGAAGTAGCTAGTGAAGTTGCAACCGGAGGTACTGTTGTCTTTTCGGGAATTCCGGATGGCGATTATACCTATACAGTAACAATGCAGCTATATTTACCTGAAACTGGAAGTTTTACCGTTGATGGGGCAGATCTTACAGTGCCTGATATAACACTAGCTGCTGACCCAGATATCATAATTGGTACAGGTGCTGTTACGGGTAAACCGTATCCTATTAATGGTTTTTATGGATTTTCATATTCTCAAAGCATATACTTGAAGTCCGAGATTGCAGATATGCCAATGACAATAACTCATGTTAAGTATTATTTTAACGGAACTTCATTGAACAAATCCAACGACTGGACAATTTACATGGGTCATACTACAAAATCTGAGTTTACAGGTACTGCCGATTGGGTAACTATAGATGAGCTAACTCAGGTGTATTCTGGTGAATTTGATAGCCCCACAGGTCAAGGTTGGATTGAATTTGACATTGAGGATTTCGACTTTAACGGATTCGATAATTTAGTAATTGCCGTTGATGAAAATAAATCAGGTTATAATGGTAGTAGCGACAGGTTCTTATGTACTGGTGTTACTGGAACTAGGAGTATTGCATACTATAGCGATTCATCTAACCCAGACCCAGCTTCTCCTCCAGCAGCATCAAGAGCACCTGAAGCCTTTATACCAAATACTATTCTAACTGCCTATCCTAAGGCAGGGGCTGAAGTTACCTTTATTGTAACGGACGGAGTTAACCCCCTTGAAGAAGCAGTTGTAGGTATAAACACTAAAACTTACACTACAGATGCAAGCGGAACCGCTGTTATATATGTTGGAGAAGGTGCTGATGTTCCTTATACCGTAAATAAATTTGGATTTGAGGAGTATACCGGAACCGTTACAGTGGTTGATGGTGTTATCCAGGATGTTAACGTTACTATGGTTGCATTACCAGTATTTGACGTAACATTGAACATTAAAAATACTCTCGATGATCCTCTTGACGCTACTGTTACTGTTTATTTTGGTGAAACTGAAATTGAATCAGAAACTGCCGTTGCTGGAGAGATAGTATTTGCTGACATTCCTGTGGGTAGTTATACTTTTGATGTTGCTTTTGAGGGTTATGTTACTCAAACCAATTTATCTTTAGAAGTTGCTGATGCCCCTGTTACTCAAAGCGTAGTTTTAGTAGAAATTATGGAAACTCCATACGCTTTAATGGTTAATGTTAATAATGCCGAGCAAAGTGCAGAGCTTATTTGGAATGCTGGCGATATGGAATTTGCCGATAGTTTTGAAGATGGCACGTTCGATGCTTGGGCTGAATATGTTCAAGGCCCTGGCACTCCTGGAACCGATGGTCCAAATCCATTCTGGCATGTAGCGAGTCAAACTGCACCTGACGGGGGGAAGGTTTGCTTCTCCGATTGGGGTTATAACATCGACACCTGGATTATTTCAGAAAGCCTAGTAGTTGAAGAAACAACCACTTTGAGTTTCTGGTGGAATGCAAGCTATTACTGGAGCGTTTCTCCTCAAAACAATGGTGATTTGCATGTTCAAATATCGACTGATGGAGGTACTAATTGGACTTCAATATGGACTGAAGATGATGAACCAGAGTTCACCAATTTTACATGGATGGAGACCGTTCTTGACCTTTCTGAATATGCTGGAACTGTTAAAATAGCTTTTAACTACGTTTCGAGCGATGGTGCAACCCAAGGATTGGACAATATTATATTTACCGATGTTCCAAGAAAAGCTGGAACTGTAGCGGTATCTAATGCTCCTAACGTTCTTGCTAATGCCAAAACGGCCAAGGGTGCAAATTATACTTTCACAAAAGCCAGCAAGGCATTTGTAGGGTATAACGTATATCTTGAGGACTTAGTAACTCCTGTTACTACTACTCCTATTGAAGAAACAACCTATGTATTTGAAGGTTTAGATGTTGGTACGTATACTGCAGGTGTTGAGGCGGTATATACCACGGGAACTACCGAGATTGTTACTGTTGATTTTGAAGTGAAATCTGTTTATACCGTAACCCTTACCTTAGTTGATGGAGAAACCGATACACCAATTGATGGTGCTACTGTTATCATTAACGAAAATGAGCAGACTACCGATGCAGATGGTGTTGTTACCTTTAGTTTAATTGATGGTACCTATGCTTACACTGCAACCAAGGCAGGCTACGTTGATGCAGCTGGCGAAATAGTTGTTGATGGCGATAATGTTGAACAAACAATTGCGCTGAGCCCTGGTTATACCGTAACCCTAACCGTAGTTGATGGAACCTCGCCAATTGATGGAGCTACCGTTATTTTCAATGAGGGAGAAGGTTTAACAACCGATGACAACGGTAAAGTTGTTATTAGCGATGTAATTAATGGTAACTATAGCTACACTGTAACCAAGGCGGGTTACGTTGAAGTAACTGGCGAAATAGTTGTTGATGGTGATGATGTTCAAGAAACAATCGCGCTGACCGACGACATTGTAGCCCCAATCGATCTCCAAGTTATTGTTGATGGAACAAATGCAACCTTTACTTACCAAGTTTCAGGTGGTGGTGGTGGTGGTGAAAGTTTCACCGAAAGTTTTGAGGAGTCTGTTCCTCCAGCAGGTTGGACCCTAGATAATACAAATAGTGTTACTTGGGTACAGGCTCAAACTATATCGTTTGACACTGGAGATATTGTTCCAGTAGATGGATCACACCAAGCTTACTTGTACTGGGACTTTTCAAATCAGAATGAATGGTTAATTACCCCTTCATTTACTGTACCTACAGGAGCAAACCTTACCTTCTGGTCTTATACTGGAGCTTTTGGAAGTCCAAACGGAGACCATTATTATGTTAAGGTTTCTACCAATGATGGATCTACCTGGACTCCTCTTTGGGACGCTGTTGATTCTGCAGGTGAAGATTACGAAGAGGTTACTGTCGATTTATCTGCGTACCAAGGTCAAGATGTTAAGCTAGCATGGCAAGCAGTAGATGGCGACGGACAAGGATTATGGTTCTCATGGTTTATAGACTATATCACGGTTGGTAACGAAAAAGGAGCTGTTTCGTTTGACGGTGAGCTTAAATTTGTAAGCAACGGGTCAAGTAGTTCTTCAGTTGTTTCTGAGCGTCCATTCAGCCGCGATGGTTCGGTAGTAGCTGTTAGCAATAAATCTACCAAAGCGTTTGTTGGTCATACTATTTATCTTGATGACATGACAACTCCACTTGAAGAGGGCGTTGCTGGTTATTCTTACGACTTTACAGGACTTACTGTAGGAAACCATACTGCTGGTGTTCAGCGAGTTTATACAACGGGTGCTTCCGATGTGGTAACCATTGACTTTAAGGTTGGACATACTGTTACATTTACCGTAACAGATGGAACCAATGCAATTGAAGGTGCGACGATAAGCATTAATTCTGTTGATCTTACTACCAACGAAGCAGGTGTGGCTACTATCGAATTGCCTGATGGTACCTATAGTTACACGGCAACCATGCTAGATTACTACGATGCAACTGGTAATGTGGTTGTTAATGGAGCTGATGTTTCTAAACCAATCGAAATGGTTCCAACAGGAATTGATTCGGGCTTCTTGAGCAACCTTAAGGTTTATCCTAACCCATTCAGCAATGAAATTAGCATTACCAATGCCGATAAGGTTAACCGCGTTATAATAACCAACATTGTTGGTCAACGCCTAATGGATATTACTCTGAATGGTTCAGAAACCATTAACACTAGTGAACTTACTAGTGGTATTTACCTTGTAACATTCGAAGGTAATAACGGAGAAAGCACCGTAAGGAAGATGATAAAAAGATAGGTGTTGTCTATTAATTTACGTAATCGAAAAAGCCCCCTTTGTGGGGCTTTTTTTTATCAATGGTTTTTTCAAAACAAATAAATCCAAAATGTTTTAACCTTATAAGAAATTATTTAATATCTTGTGCGGTTACAAATTATTACTTTTTTATATACCTAAATCAAAAGATGTTTTCATGAAAAGAATTCTAGCAATTTTAACTCTTCTTGCCTGCATAGTTCTGGCAAGTAACGCTCAGGATTATTTTATTCCCTTGGGTAATAAAAAATCCGAAGCAGAAGTGCTTCAAAACAGCATGTCGAACCTTAACATGCTCTTCACCCTAGAGGGGATTTACGGTAAGGAGATCCTCAGTACCAAGGGAGAGGGCTTTACCGAACTCTACTTTGGGAAGGGCTACTCCAGCGGGGAACTTGGTTCTCCAAAACTGCCCGCTTTCAAAAAGCTTATCCAGATTCCGCATGGGGCTACCGTTAAGCTGAATGTGTCTGGTTATACCGAGCAGGAATTTTCTCTCTCAGAATACGGAATAGAGCGTAAGGTGTACCCTGTACAGCCTTCCCTCCGGAAAGATCAGGATATTGAGTCTGAGCCATTCCACTATAATGAGAAGGTCTACTCCCTCGATCAGTACCGGGACAAACCCCTGGCGCATATCGAGGTGCTCGGCACGATGCGTGGCGTGAGAATCGCCCGTGTTGAGGTTTACCCTATAAACTACAACCCCGTTAGCGGAACCATTAATGTTTATAACGATATTGAGGTTGAACTTTCCTTCGAAGGGGCGAATAGAGGCCTCGAACAGGAAATATACGCCAAAACGCGTTCACCATACTTCGACCCGGTGTACGATATGCTAGCGAACTCCTACAGCAAGGATTCGTTCGATAACCATCCCGACCTAGTTAACTACCCTGTTCGCATGCTTATTGTTAGCCATAGGATGTTTGAGCCAACACTTGCTCCTTTTATTGCATGGAAAACTAAGAAAGGGTTTTCTGTTGAGGTTGCCTACACCGATGAGATTGGGACAACATCCAATGCGATAAAAACCTATATTCACGGTAAGTACAATGATGCTACCCCTGATAATCCTGCCCCTTCCTTTGTTGTACTTGTGGGTGATGTAGAGCAGGTTCCCTCCTCCGGAACCGGTTCCTCCTCGGGTAAGCAAACCGACCTTTACTATGCAAGTGTTGATGGCGATTATTTTCCCGAAATGTACTACGGCAGGCTTTCAGCACAGAATATAGCCCAGCTCCAAAACATCATCAACAAGATACTTTACTATGAGCAGTACCAATTCGATGATCCTACCTATTTAAACAATGCAACGCTCATAGCTGGGAGTGATGGGCACTGGAACCCCAAACTAGGGCAGCCTGCCGTAAAGTACGCAACGGCCAACTACTACAATAGCGACCACGGCTTTAATAGCGTTTGGGGCTATGGTATTGCCAGCGACCCCAATAACCCCAATAATAGTTCGGGGTATACAGGTTGCTACGATAACGAGAGGATATCAGTTGGGCTAATCAACTATACGGCTCATTGTAATACAACAATTTGGGGGGATCCACAGTTAACTATTTCTAACGTTAACGCAATGACCAACATCAATAAGTATCCACTTGCCATTGGAAACTGCTGTCTTGCTGCTGATTTTGGCTATGGCGAGTGTATAGGGGAAGCGTGGATACGTGCCGCAAACAAGGGTGCAGTTACGTATATTGGCTCGTCTCCCTCATCGTACTGGTTTGAGGATTTTTACTGGGTGGTGGGAGCTTTCCCATTGCAAGGGAGTAATGATGGGTACGTACCCACCTTTGATGAGACCACATTGGGTTCTTGGGATGCTCCATTTGTTTCAGATTATATTACTACAGGCGGACTTATTTTTGTTGGGAACCTCGCGGTAACAGAGGTTGATCTTCAGAACTACCCTTCGCATTCATCCCCCTTGTATTACTGGCAGGCTTATAACGTACTAGGTGACCCATCGCTGGTGCCTTTCCTTACCGAGGGTGAGGAGAACACAGTAACGCATATGCCTATTTTGCCTATTGGACTGGACACCTATACTGTAAATGCCCTGCCCGGATCCTATGTGGCCATAAGTAAAGATGGTGTGCTACATGGTGCTGGCTTGGTAGATGAAACTGGAGAGGTTGAGGTGAGCATTGAACCGGTTCTTGATGGCGGTGATGTTGACATCGTAGTTACGCGTCCCCAAACGGTTCCATTTATTGTTCAGGTTTCTGCTGCAGCACTCGAGGGTCCATACATCGTTCTCGATACCTATACGGTTAATGATGAAAATGGAAACAATAACCAGGAGGTTGACTTTGGTGAAGCATTTTCACTCCATGTTACCCTTAAAAATGTTGGAGCCGATTCTGGGGAGGCAATTACTGCCACACTAACCGGTACCGACGAATACCTTACCATCACCGATGGTTCTGCAGCTGATTTTGGCAATATTGCCAATGGCGAAACTGGAAACACTGCTTCTGTTAATAATGCTTTTGCACTAAGTGTTGCAGATAACGTTCCCGATCAGTATCAGGCATCATTTGTTTTGGAAGTAACGGATGGGACTAACTCTTGGGAATCAAGTTTAAAAATTAAGGCAAATGCTCCCGTTCTAGAGTACGGTACTCTAACTATTGATGATACGAGCGGCGGAAACGGCAATGGTATCCTGGATCCTGGGGAGTCCGCTAAAGCGACGATTGTGCTGAGTAACGTAGGTCATGCCGACGTGTCAGCTATTGTGGCAGAACTTTCCACGACTGGTACTGAGCTC
>JAQUJY010000074.1 GCA_028680705.1 Bacteroidales bacterium | reverse complement strand
CATAAGTCAACACTAAGTATCTCATTCCATCTGGTGGTATAGGCGGGCGATAGTTTTTCTTGCTTTAACTTCCACTCTCCACTACTTCCCTGAACGGCCAGTTTTACGGTTTTGTTGCCATATTTAGCATTCAAAAAGTCGGTTACCTGCGAAACTGCATTCAGCCTATCGGTGTCAGGTTGCTCAAACAGATTTTGCTGAATGGCGGTGTCCGAGCTAATCTGGCTTACAATTACGCCCGCTTTTTTGTAGAGCAGGTGAGGAATAAATATCTTGCTAAATCCTTTCAGTGCAGCTTTAGCAATAAGCATATCGGAGTTGCTGTCAATGGGAAGGGTGACCGTTATGCTGCGCGAAATATATTTTTCTGTTTTGGAGAATGGGTCGGTATGAATAAACACGGTTACAAACCGGGCAACCGACTTCTGCTTTCGCAGTTTAGAAGCACAGCTCACTGCGTGTGTTGAGACTGACTCCTTTATGGTACCAAAATCCGAGAGTTTTTTGCCGAATGCTCTTGTGGTAGCAATGCTTTTTTTGGGCTGCATCACAGTTTCAAGGGCAATGCACGATTTTCCCATAAGTTCCTCCTTGAGCCTATGTCCCTGAATGGTCATGTGTTTTCTAATCCAATCGGTACCTAACTTGGTAAAATCGAGTGCTGTGTTAACTCCATGCTTTTTGAGCAGAACTGCGTAGCGACGACCCACGCCCCAAATATCCTCAACGGATGTGTTAGCAAGCGCCCAAAGGCGCTGGTTTTCTGTTTCAATGGCAAATACACCTCTGTGTTTTTTGGCTATCCTGTTGGCTACTTTAGCCAAGCTTTTTGTTGCGCCAATGCCAACCCCAATGGGCATTCCAATATCCTTTTGTATCCTTAACCGAATGGCTTGTCCATATTTGGTGTAATCAGCATTTATTCCGTTTAGTTCCAGAAAGGCCTCATCAATGGAGTAGATTTCAATCATGGGCGAGAAATTGTTGAGCGTATTCATTATCCGATGTGAAATATCTCCATATAGCGCATAGTTAGAGGAGTACACGCTAACATTATGCTTCTCAATTAAATTTCTGGCTTTAAATATGGGTTCTCCCATTTTTAGCCCAATGGCTTTGGCCTCATTCGACCGGGAGATGATACAACCATCGTTATTCGAGAGTACAACAACAGGTTTACCCTCGAGCAAAGGGTTAAATATTCTCTCGCACGAAACGTAGAAGTTGTTACAATCAATTAGCGCAAACATCTATAGCAGTTTATGAATACAGTATGTAACAACGCCCCAGAGTCTAAAGTCAGAGTTCTTATTTACCTTAATTGGTTCAAACTCCTTGTTCTGTGGCATTAGATAAAAATCGCCATTTGCCCTCATCACCTTTTTAACGGTAAACTCACCGTCGATAAAGCAGATAAGTACAGAGGTTTGCTTAGGCTCAAGCGATTTATCAATAATTAGAATATCCCCATCGTGAATGCCAGCATCAAGCATGGAGTTGCCCCGAACACGGGCAAAAAAGGTGGAGTTGGGATTTTGAATAAGCAGCTGGTTCAGGTCTAATTTAGCCTCTAGGTAATCGTCGGCAGGGGAGGGAAACCCTGCACTTATAAAAGCATCTACCAATGGCAGCCTAAACTCCTCAGATATACTTGGAACAAAAAACTCTAGCTTAACCTTATCGTTTGAGGGTTTTCGTGTCATACTCATAGTGAAAATCTACCCCAAAGGTACGTAAAAAAAGGCTTTTTGTTAATAGAACAAGCTACCCACTTGGTAAAATACAAACGATACAATCCAAGCTAGTGCAGTGGTGTAAAATATTGTGAATGCACCCCATTTCCAGTGTCCCGATTCTTTTTTGATGGCTGCAACAACTGCAACGCAAGGGAAATAGATGAGTATGAAGAGTAGAAATGAGAATGCGCTTAACGGATTGTAAACCTTTTGCCCCTTACGAGGGCCGTAGGTGTAAACCTCGCTACGAAGTTTAGTTATTAGTGTTTGATTGGTCTCATCTACATCCTGTCCGGCTTGCACCAGCACCCCAAGGGTGCTAACAACAATCTCCTTGGCGGCCACACCCGCCACAAGGCTAACCCCCATCTTCCAGTCGAATCCCAAAGGTTGAATTGCCGGTTCAATAAATTTACCTATTCGCCCAAGGTATGAGTTTGCCTGTCGCTCCGATATCTTCTCCGATTCAATCAGATTAATCTGAATTTGCTTTACACCTATAAGGCTATCAGCCTTAGCAATAGCCAGATTATGGGTTGTAAGGTTATCGATATCGGTGTTCAGTAGTTCAATTTGCTGATTGTAGTCTTGGCTGTACTCTGTGGTTTTTGGATAGTACTCTAGGGCCCATATAATTACAACTGCCACAAGTATAACTCCACCCATCTTTTTTAGGTACTGCGATGCCTTGGACCACATATGCCTTATGGTCGATTTTAGCGTGGGTATGCGGTATGGCGGAAGTTCCATAACAAACGGAACATCATCACCTTTAAATAGGGTTTTCTTAAATATAATGGCCATGATAATGGCTATTATGATGCCAATTAGGTAAATGCCAAACAGCATTGTTCCTGCATGCTTGGGGAAAAAGGCTCCTAACAGCAGTATGTAAACGGGTAACCTAGCGCTACACGACATAAATGGGTTAATGAGCATGGTAACCATCCTGTTATTCTTATTCTCGATGGTGCGCGTAGCCATTATGGCGGGTACGTTACAGCCAAATCCCATTACTAGTGGGATAAACGATTTGCCGTGTAGCCCAATTTTGTGCATTAGCTTGTCCATAATAAATACGGCACGAGCCATGTAACCTGTATCCTCGAGGATTGATAGGAAGAAGAACAGCAACAGGATATTGGGTAGGAAAACAATTACGCTTCCTACTCCATTAATCATACCCCCAATAAGCAAATCCTTAAATGCCCCATTGGGCATAACCTGGGTAAGGAATGAGCTGAGCAGACCAACACCTTGGTCAATCCAATCCATGGGATATGCGCCAAGCTTAAATGTGGTATAAAAACTAATCCACATAAAAAGTAAAAAGATGGGGAATCCAAATAGCTTATGCGTTACAAAGGCATCAATAATTTGGGTATTCTGTCTCTTCTTATGCTTGTTCTCCGTGTAGGTCTCTTTCAGCGCTCCAGCAATAAAGCCATACTTGGCGTCGGTAATAAGGGTTTCCGAGTCCTCATTGTAAATATCCTCAAGGCGCTCTATCTGCTGGTTGGTAATATCTAAAATCTCATCATATGAACCAGATTTGCTGGTAATTCTGTGCGCTTGTTTATCCTTCTCAAGCAGTTTTATTGATAAATAACGTGATGAGTAGTGTATGTTGATATTCTGGTTGTCGCTATCTTTAATGGGAGCCTGTATAGTTTCAATGGCGCGCTCAATTTGCTGGCCATAGTTGATGTGTACGTGGCGGTAGGTTTTATCCTTATCGGCATATAGGTTGATAACCTTATCGAATAGTTCAGAAATTCCTTTCCCCTTGGAGCTAACCGTGGGCACAAAAGGAATACCTATCATCTTACCCAAATCTTTATACCTAAATGTATCGCCTTGAGCCTCCAACTCATCGTACATGTTAAGTGCTATTACCACTTTTATATTCATGTCAATAAGCTGCGTGGTAAGGTATAGGTTACGCTCAATGTTCGATGCGTCAACTACGTTTATCACCACGTCGGGCTTTTGCTGATGGATGAACCGCCTTACATAGAGTTCCTCGGGTGTGTATGCGCTTAAGGAGTATGTGCCGGGTAAATCGGTAATGTTAAAGGTGTAGCCTTTGTGCTTAAAGTGGGCCATTTTTGAGTCAACGGTAACACCGCCGTAGTTACCCACGTGCTCTTTGGAGCCCGAAGCGTTATTGAAAAGTGTTGTTTTACCCGAATTTGGGTTTCCCACAAGGGCAACGTTCACTATCTTACTGCCAGCCTTAGCTCCAGTTCTTACAAGTTCCCAATCATTATGGGGTGATAGCGTTCCGTTAAAGTTCGTTTTTACCAGTTTTTTTGCTTCTTCGGGAGTAATAATCTCTATAAGGTTGGCTTCACTTCTACGCAGCGATATTTCGTAGCCCATTATTGAGTATTCAATGGGGTCTTTTAGTGGAGCGTTCTTTATCACCGTAACCTTTTTACCGCGGATAAAGCCCATTTCAATAATGCGCTTTCGAAAGGCTCCTCGTCCTCTAACCTTCGATACTATTCCGTACTCACCGTTCTGTAACTCGCTTAAAAGCATGAAAAATTATGTAATTAACCTTAAAATGGTTTGCAAACATAATACCTTTTATATAATATATAAATCCCTAAAAGTTGGTATTTTGTTTTTAATCGATTATTGTGTTCCAAATAATAGTATTACTTTAACACCCCAAAAGTAAAAGGGTTTAAGGAGGGATGGTTTTTTGAAGAATAACGATAATATACTAGAGAAGATTAGGGAAATGCTAGGTGGTAATGCTGAGAATTTTAGCATTCTTGAGCATATTGTGGACGTTAAGGTGCAGGTTGAGTATTTTGAGTACTCAAAGGCTTATCCGTTCAACGCCGATAATGAAGAGGTGCTTGAGCAGGAACCAAACCTTTATTCCGATGATATTGGTGTTGACGATAAAAGAAAATTGCTTGTTGGACTGGCATCAATTGATAAGCCCGAGGCATATAGGGCTATTGAGCGCTATACCAAGGACCCACTGCCAGAGTTAAAGGATTGGGCGCTTTTGGCTTTACAAGAAAGTAGGATGCTGTTGGAGACTAAACTTTTAGAGGAGCAGCAAGTCTTTATATCCACAGGTTTGGGCGGGAAAGAGGGTAAACTACGCTATTTTGTTGTGCTTATACCCCTGGAGAACAAACCCTTTTCCCAATCGCAACAGCAGCTAATAGAGAGCGAGTTTGAGTTTACCCTAAAGAGGCACCATTCGGTTTTAGAAAGCGTTAATTTTACTGGTAACTATTCCGCTATGCTTGCTCTTGTTCCCCTTAGCAAAAATGTAAGGGAACCATTCCAGGCTGCAATTGAGGAGTGCAATTCCTTGGGTTCTTTTATACAGTCCGGGTTTCTGATAACCAACGTAAAGGAACTTTCTCTCGATGAGATAGAAGATATTGTTTTTAGTAATCCTCCCGATAAAGAGGTTGATGAGTTAGAATAAAAAAGGCCGCCAAAAAGGCAGCCTTTTACATTTATTGCTATAAGAACTACTCCTTTTCAAGGTCGTCAAAGCTAATATTAGAGAGTTCATTCTGTATTGCTTCAACGGTATTTTCTTCATCTTCTTTAAATGATGCATCGTCACTCTGGTTTTCCCTAATATAGCCAACAGCCTCGGTGAATCCCTCTGCAAATTTGTCAAAGTCCTCTTTATATAAAAAGATTTTGTGCTTCTCAAAAAAGAACTTACCCTCTTCGGCAAATCTTTTCTTGCTTTCGGTAATCGTTAGGTAATAATCGTTCTGTCGAGTAGCTTTAACATCAAAAAAGTAAGTTCTTTTGCCAGCCCTAACAACTTTAGAGAAGATATCGTCTCGCTCTCTACTCCCCATCTTATCCTGATTACTAGTTTCATCCATCATTCCAAAATTTTATAATTATTCAACACTGTTGTTTTTTAATGCCGTTCAAAAATAAAAAAATATTTTCACAACCCTACCTTTTATCCTGCTTTTATGCTAAAAAGATATTTGTATTCTTACTAATGGCTATTGGGCATAGTTGTGGGTACAAAAATAACAACAAAATTTATCAACCTCTGTATACAAAACCAACAATAATATTCAGTTAGGTTTTTAAATTGAAAGTTTTGGGTGTATCTTTGCACCTCATTTTTTAAGCCTTGTTACGTTCTTAAGATGATAAGTAGAAGATTATTAAGGATTAAAACTCTTCAGGTTCTTTTTGCTTTTTATAGGGCAGAGAGCGATTCACTTAAAAAAGTTGAGTCAGAGTTACTTCATAGCATAAAAAAAGGCTATGATTTATACCATCTGCTTTTTCTCCTCCTGCTCGAAATCAGGGATTTTGCACAGCGCCGTATTGAAACTGCTAAACAGAAACTTGTACCAACGCATGAGGATCTTAATCCCAATACACGTTTTGTGGATAACCCAATTTTTGCGCTTATTGAGGAGAATGAAAGCATCTCGCAATATGCTGCCAGAAACACACTTAACTGGGTAAACCAGCCTGAGCTGATAAAGAAACTTTACCAAAAGATTTTGGCGTCGAACTACTATGCAAAATACATGCAAGCTGAAACGTGCGAGTTTATTCAGCACCGTCAAGTGCTAGTAAGCATACTCTCAAAAGAGTTAATGGACTTTGACGATTTTACCCAGTCTCTTGAGGAGCAGAGCATTTATTGGAACGATGATTTGGATTTTATGGTTGGTATGCTTGTTAAAACCCTAAAGAAATTTGAGGAAGGCCAAAGCACCGATACACCGGTTTTCCCGATGTATAAGAGTGATGAGGATGAAGATTTTGCCAAGCGTTTGCTCCACAAGGTAGTGTTAGGGCATGCCGAAAATACAAATATGATTGAGCAATACACCAAAAATTGGGATGTGGACAGGATAGCCAGCATGGATATCCTTATCCTTGAGATGGCCATTACAGAGATTACAGAGTTTCCATCAATACCCGTAAAGGTGAGTTTTAATGAGTATATTGAGATTAGCAAATACTATAGCACTGAGCAGAGTAGTACATTTATCAACGGAGTGCTCGATAAAATCATACTAACATCACGAACCGAAGGTAAAATACATAAGCAGGGTAGGGGACTTATAGGGGAGGAGTAATTCTTAAGTTTGTTTACAAGGTAAATTGTTGCTCAGTATATGAATTATAGAGTTTTTTCGGTTTTCCTGTTATTTTATTTTACTTTTGTTCTGCTTATTTCGTGTGGAAAAACTGTAGAGAAGGAATCAGCAAAAGAAGCTGATTGTGTGACAGAGGAGAGTGGAGTAGCAATTATTGAGTTCATTGAAGATTTTGTGGATCTGGGAACTATAAGCCACGGTGAGGTTGTATCGTATACTTTTAGTTTCAGCAACAGAGGTAATGCAGCTTTGGTTATTAAGGATTTAATTCCCGATTGTGGCTGTACCGATGTGCAACTTAGTAAAAAGGTTATAACACCAGGTGAAAAAGTTACTCTTGAAGTGATTTTTAATAGCAGAGGATGGCACGGGTCGCAGTACAAAAGCGTTAGCATTATATCCAATGCAACCACACCAACCCGATCTGTTACAATTAAAGTTAATGTTGTGTAATTAATTTGTAGCACTCAAAATAACTAAACAATTAAAGATTATGATGAATACACTATTTGTAGTTTTACAGGCAGAGGGCGGAAGTCCTTACATGTCTTTTCTCATGTTGGCGCTAATTATTGTAGTTTTCTACATGTTCATGATTAGGCCACAGATGAAGCGTCAGAAAGAACTTCGTAAATTTCAGGAAGCCTTACAAAAGGGCGACAGGGTAATTGTTGCTGGCGGTATCTTTGGGAAAATTTTTGAGGTAAAGGATGATCATATTGTGGTTGAAGTATCCGACAACGTGAGGATTAAAGCCGTTAAGAGCACAGTGCTTCGCGATTCTTCCGATTTGCAGCAGAAGTAGCTTTTTTTTATACCTTTACAGAGTTCATTTGCATTTACTGTTGCATTTGAGCTCTGTTTTTATATAATCTACCTCGATACCATGGATACCAATCTGCTTAAGCAATTCGGAAACATCTTTAGACGGCAAAAAACTAAGTTTAAAGTTAGATTAGCCGTATTTTCCTTCTTTTTTGTAGTAGCATTAATTCTTTGGTATCTAAATAAACTCAGTTACGAGTATACTGCCGATGTAAACTTCCCTGTTAGGTTTGAGAATATGCCAAAGGGCAAAGTTTTAGTAGGAGATCCTCCTAAGAGTGTTACGTTAAATGTTCGCGGATTTGGTTACACCCTACTGAGGTATAGAGTATCATCAAGATTAACTACCATTAGCATTAATTTAAATAGTGCTGGCCTAATAGCGGTACAAGGTGAGGAACATAAATTTATGCTGATCACCAACAGATCAAGACACTTGTTCTCAGGCTACTTACATGGTGATCTTATTCTCGAAAAGGTTTCGCCGGATACGCTTTCTTTTCATTTCACCGAATTGGCCGAGCGAAAGGTTGCCGTATCCCCAAGGGTTACCTATACGCTTAAAAAGCAGTATATGATTGCGGGGGATATCACTGTAAATCCCGACAGTGTAACCCTTAGTGGTCCGCAGGCAATTATAGACACAATAACTTCTGTTCAGACTGAAAAACAGAGTTTTATCGATTTAAATCAAACACTACAAGAAAATATCTCGCTTGTATCTATTCCGCAGGTTAGCTTGTCGCACCGTAATGCCAAAATAACAATTCCTGTTGAGAGGTTTACCGAAGCAAACTTTTCTCTTCCCATTGAGGTTAAAAACTTACCCGATTCATTAAGGCTAATCGTTTTGCCAAGATCTGTGAACGTGAAGTGTAACGTTGTGGTAAGTGATTATCAGGATATTGAAAATTCTTCGGTTAGTGCTTACGTCGATTTTAATGAAGCAAAGTTAATGCTCGACAATAAACTTAGGGTTAGGGTAATGGGTAAAGTTCATTCTGTGACAAATCTTTCCTTCGAGCCCAAATTCGTTGAATTTATCATAGAAAAACTGTAATGATTTCTGTTGGAATAACCGGTGGTATAGGTAGCGGAAAAACCATGGTTAGCTATATTTTAAAGGCTATGGGTTATCCTATATATAATGCCGATTTGGAGGCAAGGCTTATTATTGATACAAACCCTGAGGTTATTGAGCAGATAAAGCTGCTTTTTGGGAACGATATTTATGTCGGGGGAAAACTTGACCGAGCAAAGGTTTCAAGCCTCGTTTTTAACGATAATAGCCTTTTGCAAAGCCTTAATTCCATTGTTCATCCCGCTGTTGCGCAGCATTTTAATATATGGAAGAAGAGGCATAACAATGTTAAGTTAACGTTTAAAGAGGCTGCAATAATTTTTGAGAGCGGAGCCTACAAACAGGTCGATGCTGTTGTTGCAGTTGTTGCACCACAGGAGTTAAGAATTAACAGAGTTTGTCAGCGTGATGGGGTAACCCCCGAGCAGGTATTGCAGCGTATGGCAAACCAACTTTCCGATGAAGAGTTAGTAGCTAAAAGTGATTTTGTTTTAATAAACGATAGTATTAGATTGCTGTTACCACAGGTAACTGAATTGATAAGTAAGGTTTTAAAGGATAATAATTAGAAGAGAATACGGTTATGGCTAAATTTGGTAAATGGATTGCGGGCGGACTGGGCTGGGTGCTTCTTGGCCCAATTGGCGGTATTATTGGCTTTGCAATAGGATCACTGCTTGATACCTCGGAGGCTATAACTTACCCGGGACAAACTGGTCGTAATAATTTTATAGTTAGCTTACTGGTTCTGGTTGCTGAGGTTATGAAGGCCGATGGCAAGGTACTAAAAGTTGAGCTTGATTATGTAAAGCGTTATTTTCTCAAAAACTTTGGTGAAGCTGCCGCAAGCGATGCGCTTATTCTACTCCGCGATATACTTAAAAAAAATGTTCCGCTAAGGGATGTTTGCTTCCAGATTCGTGATAATATGGACTACCCATCGCGGTTGCAACTTTTGCATTTGCTGTTTGGTATTGCAAATGCCGATGGCGTTTTTCATCCAAAGGAGGTAAATGTTATTACAAATATTGCGGGATGGTTGGGCATCTCAAGTGCCGATTTCGAGTCTGTTAAATCAATGTTTTTTAATGATATTGATGCCTCTTACCGTGTGTTGGAGATTGACAGAAATGCAACAGTTGACCAAATAAAAAAGGCTTATCGCAATATGGCACTTAAGCATCATCCAGATAAGGTTAATTACCTCGGTGAGGATATCCGTAAGTCAGCTGAAGAAAAGTTTCAGAAGGTTAACGAGGCCTACGAGAAGATTAAGAAAGAGCGTAATTTTATTTAGTTTTTTTAAATCACAGTAAATTGCATATAGTAAAACCATCCGTAATTTGGTTCACAGGGTTGTCTTCGGCGGGAAAAACAACCATTGCCCAATTGCTTTACAAAACTCTGCAAAAGCACGGTATACCCGTAGTTACTATCGATGGTGATGAATTTAGACAATCGCTTTCTGCCGATTTAGGATTCTCCATTGCCCATAGGCAAGAGAATATCCGTAGGGCAGCACAAATGGCTAGATTAGTGGTGCAATCGGATGTAACAGTCATATGCTCATTCATCTCTCCAACAATCCAAATTCGTGAGCAGGCCCGAAGCATTATTGGCAGCAGTAGGTTTATTGAGGTTTACATAAGTACTCCGCTTGATATTTGTATGCAGCGCGATATAAAAGGTTTATACCAAAAAGCGAGCGATGGGCTAATCAAGAATCTAACTGGTATCGATTCTCCTTATGAGCCACCCCTTAATCCTGATTGTACCATCAATACAACGGGAGAAACCCCCGAGGAGAGCGCAAGACAACTTTTTAACTGCATAACACAAAAGTTTTGTTAATTTTGTTCGTCATTAAAGAAATGAGACTCATTTTTCTTAAAAAAGAATTACTCAGCCACATTCGGTAGTTTATATAGGACATTACCCCATGTGTTTTTAAATTTAAATAAGTATGAAGCAGTTTACCATAAACCATTTACGCGAACTTGAGTCGGAGTCAATTTATGTTATTCGTGAGGTTGCAGCCCAATTTGAGGAGCCTGTAATGCTATTCAGCGGCGGAAAAGATTCGATAGTGATGTTTCACCTTGCCCGAAAAGCATTTTACCCTGCAAGGGTACCCTTTCCGTTAATGCATATTGATACGGGTCATAATTTTTCTGAGACCATAGAATTTCGCGACTTGCTTGCTAAGGAAACAGGTGTCCCCATTATTGTTGCATCGGTTCAAGAATCGATTGATGAGGGCAAAGTGGTTGAAGAAACTGGCTATAATGCAAGCCGGAATAGGCTCCAAACGGTTACCCTGCTCGATGCAATTGAGAAGCATAAGTTCAACTGTGCCATGGGAGGTGGTAGGCGCGATGAGGAAAAAGCTCGTGCAAAGGAACGTTTCTTTTCGCATCGCGATGAGTTTGGACAATGGGATCCCAAGAATCAACGGCCCGAACTTTGGAATATTTTTAATGGTCGCATGGGAATGGGTGAACATTTTCGTGTTTTTCCCATTAGCAACTGGACAGAGATGGACGTTTGGCAATATATCCTGTTAGAGGAGATTGCCATTCCCTCACTATACTTTTCGCACGAACGTGAAGTTTTCCTTCGCGATGGTGTTCTTTATGCCAAAACCCCCTTTATGCCAATTCGCGATACCGAAAAGGTGGAAAAAAAGATTGTGCGCTTCAGAACCATTGGCGATGCAACATGTACAGGTGCAGTTGAATCTAAGGCTAATTCATTAACCGATATTATTAGAGAGGTTGCTGCCATTAGAACCACCGAAAGGGGTAGCAGGTCTGATGATAAGAGGAGTGAGGCAGCCATGGAGGATAGAAAAGTTGAAGGCTACTTCTAGCCAATTTGGATGCATTTAAATCAGGAAAATCAAGTTTGTTATGGATAATACGTTTAGCGATTCAGCATATCTTAATATGGAATTACTCCGGTTTACAACCGCCGGAAGCGTTGACGATGGTAAAAGTACACTTATCGGCAGGTTACTGTTCGACTCAAAGGCCATTTTTCAGGACCAGCTTGAGGAGGTTGAAAAGGCATCTGTAAAAAAAGGTGATGAGCACATTAACCTTGCTCTTTTAACCGATGGTCTTAGGGCTGAGCGTGAGCAGGGCATTACCATCGATGTTGCCTATAGATATTTTCATACCCCAAAGCGTAAATTCATAATTGCTGACACTCCCGGCCATATTCAGTATACGCGGAATATGGTTACTGGTGCTTCATCCGCAAATGCTGCGGTTATTCTTGTTGATGCAAGGCATGGAGTGATTGAGCAAACCATTAGGCATGCGTATATAGCATCGTTACTTTGTATCCCTCACGTTATTGTTTGCGTGAACAAAATGGACTTGGTGGATTTTAGCGAGGAGGTTTTCGCTGGTATTCAAAAGAAGTTTATGACATTCTCATCTAACCTAAACCTTAAGGATGTTAGGTTTATTCCCATTAGCGCATTACACGGCGATAATGTGGTCGTGAGGTCAAATGTAACCCCCTGGTACGATGGGCCAACCCTAATGTATCTTCTCGAGAATTTATACATCAGCAACGACTATAATCAGGTTGATGCTCGTTTCCCAGTACAATATGTTATTCGCCCTCAAAGCAATGAGTTCCATGATTTTCGTGGTTATGCCGGAAGGATGGCAAGCGGAACTTTTAAAATTGGTGATAGGGTCAAGGTGTTGCCCTCTGGGTTTACCTCAACAATTGAGTCTATTAGGCTTTTTAATGAGGAACTCGATAGTGCCAGCGCTCCCCAATCGGTTACCATTACGCTTTCAGACGATTTGGATGTTAGCCGTGGCTGCATGATTGTTCCCGTGGAGAATGGAATCGAGGCTGGACAGGATATTGAGGTGATGGTATGCTGGTTAAGCGATACCCCGTTGAATCCTGCAGCAAAGTATGCGGTTAAGCATACCTCAAGCGACGTTCGCTGTATGATAAAGGATGTTAAGTATAAGGTGAATATTGATACCCTAGATAAAGATTACGACGATAAGGGCATTGGTCTTAACGATATTGCTTGCGTTACCCTAAGAACCACAAAACCTCTGTTTTACGATTCCTATCGGCAGAATAGGGTAACGGGTAGTCTTGTTCTTATTGACGAAGCAACCAATATTACCGTTGGGGCGGGGATGATTATTTAGGACTACTTAAGACCTAACTTTTCAACGGCAAAATCGATTATTTGCTTATGGCCGAATGTTCCATTTCTATTTACACTCTTATTTTCGAACTCGGGTTATATAACTGTTTTTTAACCTTTATTAGCAGGAAAGGAAACTGTCCGATAGGTTAATAATTTTAACTTTGCACTTAATATATAAATTAAAATATTTTTTAAAATCTTTTAAATTTAAGCTATGAAAATTAAATCATTAAAGTATTTGGCTTTAGCAATTTTGGGTGGTGCCCTTATGTTTACCTCTTGCGAAAAGGACCCAGAGGTGTTTGATGAACCTACAATTACCATTTCCGAAGGAAATTCAGTGGACCTTAATATTACTGAAGGACCAACTTATGCTTTGGAACTAAACGTTACAATTGCAGCCCCTGGCAAAATTGAGAAAATTAGCATTGAGCGTTCAAAACTTCTTGATGGTGTATTGGTAGGAGAGGTTTTATCAACCGAAAACCAAAATTTTTTCGAGTTAACCGAGGCTGCTTTTAAGCATGAAGATAATGTTAACTACGAAGACTTTATTAACGGTACAATTGATAAAGTAGAGTACGTATTTGTTGTAAAGGACAGACAAGGTGGGATTAACAGTGCTTCTTTTACCGTAACCATGGGTGCTTACGAAACACTTAGTACAGAGGTTGAAACCGGTGAAATATGGAAGATTCAGAGTGGACTTGGTAAAGGCAGTTGGAATTTGAAAGATGACATTGGGGTTACTTCCCTTGGTGAAGAGGAAATTGATAACAGGTATATGATTAACGCTAATGGCGTGTCAACACATGGTGAAACTGAAACTAATTTTGATGGTTCATGGTCGTCAGATGAGGTTGAGTGGAATAGTGGTTCAGCTTCAGATCAGGTTACAAAAGGTAATGGCACTAAATATGTAAAAGCGAATACTTACAATTACGACACGGCTATTAAGGAAGTAGCATTGAGTATATTTAATGCTTCCGAAGAAGCAAACACAGAAGTTGTTGCCCCTGCTGTAGATGATATTTATATCGGTGTTCATGGTGAAGAGGTTTATGTGATAAAAATTACCGAGATTGATGAGGAAGCTGTAGCAACAGAAAAGGCGAATAGCGGTGTAATGAGATTTACTTATAAGAAATAGTTATAACCTTTAAAAAAAACCGCCAAACGGCGGTTTTTTTTTGCTTGTAATTTTTTATCTAATCTGTATGTTTGGGTATAGCAAAATGCACCAATTGGGTTTTGTTTTATTAATACTCTCTATTGAAATTATAGCTGTAATGAGATTAGTCTTATCGACATGAGATGGTCTAGTTTGACTGGACAGATTTTAACTTAAACATAGTTTTTTTTCTTGCTTTTTATGAGATTAAACATACTAAATATTATTTTTCTTTTACAAATTATGCTGCTGCTTGATATACAGA
>JAQUJY010000073.1 GCA_028680705.1 Bacteroidales bacterium | reverse complement strand
TACAAATCAGCTGCTCTGACCAACTGAGCTACATCGGCAACTTGCTTAAAACTTGCTATTTCCAAAGGTTGTACCCTTCTGAAATCGGTTGGCAAATGTATTAATATTTTATTTACCCACCAAATAAAATTTTAAATTATTCAAAAAAAACACCCCCTTCACTAATGTGCGCATCCTAAGTGCTTGGTGTACTTAACAAAGGGGGAAATAGATTATATTATAATTAAGGTAAACTATATACCTCTTTGTTTCTCTTTATGTTTTTTTACCTGCCTTTTTAACACATCGATACATTCATCTAGCCCCTCTTCAAACTTTTTGGCATTACGCTCAACAAAGAGATCATTCCCCGGTATCAAAAGTTTAACTCCTACGCTCTTGTTCTCCTCCTCCTGGGTATTTTCTATCTTTAGGAAAACCTCGGCACCGATAATGGCATCGGAAAAACGCTGCAACTTGCTCACCTTAGTGTTTATAAACTCAACAAGTTTCTGGTCAGCGTCAAACTTAATAGATTGAATTTTTACGTCCATAGTAATTACCCTCCTTTATTAGTTTTTGATATATTTACTCAGGCCCTTGGGTGTGCCTGCTTGTATGCTTTTTTAAGCTTATCAACTCCAGTATGCGTATATATCTGTGTTGCTGTTAAATTGCTGTGTCCCAAAAGTTCTTTTATAGCATTTATGTCGGCCCCCTCGTCAAGAAGGTGAGTTGCAAAGGTATGCCTAAGAACGTGAGGACTCCTCTTTTCAAGAGGGGTGACCATTGATAAATATTTTCTTACAATTCTGTAGAGCATCTGTTGGTAGGGCTTGTCCCCTTTATTTGTAACAATTAAGTAGGGCACTTGGTTTACCGAAACCAACTTGTTACGCTGTACAATATAATCTTCGAGCAGTGTTGCTAAAACTGGGTGAATGGGTACTATTCGCTCCTTTGCTCCCTTTCCAAGCACCTTAATAGTTAACAACCTAAGATTAACCTCATCCAGCTTAAGGGTAGTCATTTCGGAAACCCTCATGCCCGTAAAATAAAAAAGTTGCATCACCATCAAATCACGTAACCCAACAAAACCCTCAGGGTACTCTATAGAGTCGATCATTCTTGATGCCTCATCCTTGGTTAAAAAAGACGGTAACTTCTGTGTTGTTTTAGGAGCTACAACTTTTAACAGAGGATTAACTGTTATAACCTTATTCTTAAGCAGGTACCGATAAAAACAACGCAGCGACGATAGCTTACGATTAACAGAACGAGCGGAAATATTAGTGCTTAGCAACGAAGAAAGCCATGCACGGATAGTGCGATGGCTTATTGATGATAAATCGTCAGAATCTGGGTTCAATCCACAAAAAGCAAAAAACTGCCTCAAATCATCACCGTATGCACGGATAGTTTGGACAGAATAATTTCGCTCAATCTGAAGATATCTAAGAAATCTTGTAAGCATATTCATTGGATGCAATATAGTGATTTACATAATAAACCCCAAAATAAATCAGACAGATTTGCCTGATGCATCCCAAGACAAAAAACTTACTCCTCTTTCTGTTGAAGTTTCTGAACGTAAATAGCCTTTTTCATAGCTTCGCGACGCAGAATAGAAGGTTTATGGAACGCCTGACGTGAGCGTAACTCTTTCATGGTTCCAGTTTTTTCAAACTTACGCTTGAAACGCTTTAGGGCTCTCTCGATATTCTCGCCTTCTTTAATCGGTATTATTATCATGCTTCTTATAAAGTTGAATTGTTTTAACGAGGTGCAAAAGTAAGACTAATCTAACTTTTTTCCAAATTATTTGAAGATATATTTTAAATATGCAGAGATGATAAAATAAGTAAATCAAAAGGCAATGATTAGTATCTACTCTCAATTTCAAAATATTTTCGGGAAATGTTTTGCATAAAAACAAATCAAAATGTGGTTAAATAACCTACATGTACCTTTGCATTTTTTATGCTCAATTCCTGTCCAAACCCTTTACCTAAGGCGTAAGTTAAATTAAAAATACCTCCCCTTGTCAAAATCTGAACACCTGCCCCAGCAGACCAAGGATAGGCTTTGTCCCAAATACCAAGTGAACTATACGATGCATAACCAAAATCGGAAAATATAAAAACATTTAGGGTATTCTGCATACGGTACTGCAGCTCAACCGTTGCAATTCCATAGTGCCGAGCAAGAATTGATTCATCATTAAATCCCCTAAGGGTAGATGCACCACCAATAAGGAATGCTTCATTCTCCATAATATCAACCTTACTTCCTATAAACTCCATAGCTGTAGCCTGCAACTTATTATGTAAAATAAAATTGTTAAACAAAAGTGGGACATAACTTTCGAGCATTACACTTACCTCTCCAAGCGTTCTGGTTCTATTCTCTGTAGAAAGTTGACTATTATCAACTCTTCTTTTTCCTACCCCAATAGTAGTTGAATGGTAAAACTGTGAAACGGGAAACAATTCATTCCCCTCCTGATCCGAAGCAAAGCTAACGTTATAAAGCATGGTGCTATAGCCCGAAATTTGAGATGATGCTGGTGCAGATGTTACCGAACTTTTATAGTTAACCCCTAGCCCAACCCTACTCCCTGACGATAACCGAAAGTTAACCCCCAACTGTGGGTTAATATTCATGTATGAAGTATCTCGCCTCAAAAGGTTAAACGATCCGCTGATTGAAATATCCGAGCCAAAAACATAAGGCCATGCTGTTGCAACCTTCAAACGCTGAAAACCCTCGCCCATTGCTTGCCACTTTAGCATGTTTGTCTCGCCCCGCTTAAAACCATTCACTAGTCTAAGGTTTACGTCACCTGTTAACTGCAAGCCCTTTTTGCCCTCTTCCCCTGACGAGAACCCCACTACGCCAGAAAAATGACTGGCTGACTTATTCGTTAAATAGGTAAACAACCGAGCTTTACCAGGAATAAATTCAACCTCTGAGGGTTTTATGGTTGCAATAAAGCCTAATTGATTAATTGATTTATCCAATTTTGCTGCCATCTTATGGCTATAGGGCTTCCCCTTACTAAATCGCAAATAGGTTTCAATAAACCTTCTTTGAACCCTTGCATCTCCTTTAATGTATATGGTGTCGAGAATAATTTTAGGCCCAAGGGTTATACTACTTGTAATGTTTGCCTTGTTACTCTTAATTTCCACGTCAGTAAAATCGACGTATGCAAATGGATAACCATTATTCTCAAGGAATTTAATAGTTTTTTGTGATATGCTATTGAATGTGGTGGGTGAAAGCTCACCTCGCCTAATTGCTTTTAGGCTAACACCTGCATTTGAATAAATTTTTGCGGAGATACTATCAATCTCAAATCTCTCGAACATATATTTTTCACCCATATATCCATAGGCTAATGCATGGTTGCTACCAATAGATACGGAATCGATTCTCGCCTCTAAAAAACCACTACTAAGTGTTTTTGATAAGCATTTATTAAATGCACTATAAATTGATAGGGTATCGTTTGCTTCAAAACGATTGAAGCACTTCTGTGCATTCTCAACATCAGAAAATACTATCTCGCCAGTTACCCGCTGGCCTATGCCTTGCAGGGTAGCAAACAGTAAAAACAGAATCGATATTGAAGGTTTTCGGATCATGATTCTACAAAAAAAGCACACCGAAGATTTGTTTGCTTCTAGGGTGTGCTTTGCTATTAGGAAACTATTTAGTTACATCTCATTGTTCATAAAGCCTTGATCGGCCAATACCTTAAGTAGTACCTTTGAAAACGAAACATTATCTGTTCTATTGTATCTGATATCAGTAAATATTTGAGCTAATGTTTCCTTCTTATTCTCCTCAATTAAACTTTTGGTTAAGGGCAGTGCTTCTTTTGCTGCATAAATCTGATCGATATCACCAGCAGAATAATCCTGATAAATTTCGCGATGTAGTACTGCCGCTAAAGGTATTCTATCGGTTAGTTCGGGTAACTCATCGGGATAACCTATGGCTAAGGCAGTTACAGGCACAACGCCTTTGGGGAGTTTAAGTACATCAATAATTTTATCGGCAGTGTAGGTTGTGGTTCCAAGATAGCAAATGCCTAAACCATTGTCTTCGGCAGCAATGCATACATTCTGTGCAACCAGTAACGCATCGATTGCAGCTGTAAAAAACGAAAGAAAATTATCGTAACCAGGTTTAGCATCGCGCTGTAGGCACCATTTATTAAACCGATTAAAATCGGCGCAAAAGGTGAGTATCACAGGAGCTTGCGTTACCATTGGCTGATTAAAGTGGCAAGGCAATAGTTGCTTTTTAATCTCCTGATCAGTTGTAACAATAATACTGTAAACCTGCATGTTTCCAGTAGTTGACGCTCTAACTCCTGCGTTGAGTATCTCGTTTAGTAGCGACTCTTCAATAGGAGTGGATTTATACTTACGAATTGACCGATGGTTTAAAATTGCTTTCATAGGGCGATTTAAAATTTATTATCATCTTTGGCTTACGCTGCTTAATATCAAAACACAAGACACAAAATATTAATGCCTACGCTGCAATACAAAGGAAAGGTTTTTTTAAAAAGATGCACTTGCAGCAAGGGTGTTATAAAGCAGAGTGCTCTATAAGCATGGATGTTAGTACAAAAAGAAGTTATAGTTCTATAACACGTATTTCAGTCCGCCGGTTTAATGCACGACCAACCTCAGTAGCGTTGTTGCCAATGGGCATGGTTAAACCGTACCCCTTCGATGATATTCTATTGGTGCCCACGCCCTTGTTAATTAGGAATTGAGCAACTGCCTTTGCCCTGCTCTCCGATAAAACTAGATTATAGTTTGCTGTCCCAACATTATCGGTATGCCCGCCAACTTCAACCTTCATAGTGGGATTAAGTTTCAGCAATTCATGCAGCTTCTCCAATTCCATAAGTGATTGGGGTTTTAGCTCATACGAATCCGTTTCGAAGAAAACATTCCGCATTACCATCGTCTCACCAACTTTAATGGGCACTAACTCAACATCTTTTTGAAATGGATTAGCAGCTGAATGGACGCCTTTTAAGTTAAAGTGATCGGAATGGAACAGATAACCAGGAGTTGAGACAAAAAAGGCATACTGCCTGTTTGTGGGAATACAGAGAAAGAAACTGCCTTTGGCAGTCGATTGGCTCTCCATTAGGGTCTGATTCTCATCAATATCAACTAGGGTAAATTTGGCCTGAAGAGGCCAACCCGATTTAGCATCGGTTATGGTTCCACTGATGTACGATGAGGGAATGGGTCTAACACTAGCAGGTAGGTCAAAGTAATAAATATCGCGACCTGACTCAGGGTTTATCTCAGAGGAGAAGTATGCCTTAGTACCCTTAGAATTAACGATAAGCCCATCCTCGCTCATATGCGTATTAATTGGATAGCCCAGATTTACAGGTTCTTCCCAAGTGGTATCGCTAAGCATACGGGTCATATAAATATCAAGCCCCCCCATCCCAACATGTCCATTGGATGAAAAATAGAGGGTTTGATTATCAAAATGGATAAAAGGCGATTGCTCAAGGTAGGGAGTGTTAATTGTTTCGCCTAAGTTTTCAGGATCGGACCATCTTTGCTCATCAATTTTAGTCGAACGCCAAATATCGAAACTGCCAAGGCCTCCCTTCCTATCGCTCACAAAATAAAGAGTGGCACCATCGGGCGAAATTGAGGGCTGCTTCTCACTAGAGTGGCTTAAGTTTAGTGGCTCGGGAAGTTTAACCGGTCTTCCCCACTGCCCATGTTCCTGTAGGCTACTTACATAAATATTACATCGACCATCGCAAACGGTATAGTACATGGTTTTACCATCGGCTGTGAGTGATTGTGCCCCCTCGTTAAATTGAGGTGTATTAATTGGGGCACCAATATTACGAACCGGCTTCCACTGGCCCTGTTCATCGCGGGTTGTAATAAAAAAATCTTCCTGCCTATTCCCATAAGTCTCATCTAGAGTAGGATCTTTGGGAATATTCACAGTAATTACTAGCGTATTCTCATCAGCAGAAAGACTGGGCCAATAGTCATCCATATTGCTATTTACGTTTGAACCTAGGTTAACCGGAGCAAAGGGAACAGGATTTTCAATAGCGTGGATTGCAAACTCGCAACTCTTTAAACGTAAGTCTGCCAATTTACGGGTCTCTTCCTTAATATTATTAAATTTCAAAAAGTTTTGATAATGCACTTGGGCTCTATGGTACTCACCTCTTGCCATGAGCAGGTTACCCACATTGTAATGGGCATGAGGAAAAAAAACAGGGTTAATTTCAATGGCTCGCTCTGCAGCAACAATAGCTTCCTCGGGTCGTTGAGACACCTGATAAACCTGAGCCAGCATAAGCTGAGCCTCAATAAACCTATCGTCATATTTAAGGGCTTCGAGTAAAAACTTTTCAGCATTACTAAAGTTGAACCTGTCGTAGGCTCTTTGCGATTCTTCATACTTTGCTATGGCCTTTTTGTTATCGGTTGTATAATTACGGGATTGCGCGTTAAGCTGCACACCCATAAAAACTAAAAGGCTAATCAATAAAGCATTGTACATTAGGCTAAATCTTTTCATATCTTGCTATCTATACCACCAAATTTAGTGCAACCTACCCAACTATTATACCCTAAAATTAATTAAAATTTAGCTTTTACTTGATTATTAGAATGGAAAGGTTGAAAATCTTTTGTTTTTTTGTACCTGAAATAACTTAACTACAAAAATGACAAAAAAAATCTTAACTGCTTTTCTTGCTATGGTTGTTTCATTAAGCGCAACCTCCCAAGTTTTTAACACCGGGCAAACGCTTAAACCAAGGCAATTCTCTTTGGGAATTGAACCCGCAGTACTAATTAAAGGTAATGGTAACTTTATTCTATTCCTGCATGGTGGTGCTGGTATTACTAATGGCATCGACCTTGGCCTTACCCTTGGTGTATTAGGGCCTGACAACTATTTTGGTGCCAATGTTGAATTTGCTATAACCAGACTTCTTTCAATAGCTGTTGGGGCGCACAACTCTAACATATTTGGCATTGATGCTACTCTCAACGCCACCTTCCCCATAAGAAAAGATGTTAATATTTTTACTGGTGCCGATATTGATATCGACTTCCCTAAAAACAAAGCCCAGTTACTCCTTTGGTTACCTATTGGCGTTGAGGTTGGTTTGCGTAACAATGTAAGTTTTATTTTTGAAGCCGAAATTGGCCTTACCGACCCAGCTGGCAGCCTGATTGGAGGTGGCCTCAACTTCTACTTCTAGCCAATCTCCTTTTAAACTTTACAAAACGGGTAATATTAGGTTCTCCGTTTTTTTTACTAAAAACTCATCATTTGTTTGAGCAAGCCTAAGGTTTTCTTCCAAAAACCTGTTATTATAAGCGTAACGCTGTTAATTGCAATCCGCAAGTAAACGAAAAATCGACCTACAAGCGGTAATTTCCCCGTCTCAATAGATTGTTGTCTTTAACACAGATTACCTCACCCAACACAGAACCACGGATTTACTGTTTTTATTTATCAATATATATAACGCGATAAATATGAATGAAACAACCACATAATTTAGATTATATGACCTAACTTACACACTCAAAAAGGTTAACTTGCTTATTCTGATTAACAGAAGGAACAGAAGTCCTAACATTAGCATACATTAATTGATTAAATACAATTAGCACATAATCAGCAAATTACAAATTCAATAAGAATGGAACAAACCATAAACACCCCAGTAAACATATCAATCGACAATTGCTTTCAAAAATCAGAAATAGGATACTGCATTGATATTGTTGAGGAGCGTATTGCAAACAAGCAAACCCAAAAGTCCTTTAGGCATAAGGAAGAACTAGAGGAATGTATTCTTCACGAATTTAATCACTCCAAATTAGAGAAAACACTTTTATCGTTAAAGCCCTATAAGTATCAACCTTATAGTCTATATCGTATCATTAGCAACAGAGAGAATAACTATATGCTAACCGTTTTTTACAATGATATAACATCGGTTAGCCATGCTAAGGTTAGTCTCCCCGACATTAAGGATAATATTGCTGAAATGAAGAACGGCGGGAAGAGTTTCATATTCCAGGCAGAAACCGGCAACAAAACATCCATTGTTATTAAAAATATAAACTCGGCAAAAGGTACGGTTATACGCAATATTATTGAAACATTCCAAAGGCACAATATCTTCCCAGAGTACATGGAACTTTGGTATATAAAAGAGCGCGATAAAAAAGTTAAATCGCTCTACATCATCAACTGTACCATAGAAAAAGTGATTAGTAAGGCAGACATTCAATCGCTGCAAGACGATTTTGAGCGTTATCTCCATCAATACATAAAACCTATGAGTGTGTTCGATATTGTTGGGCCATCAATGGTAGGGCCATCGAGTTCGCACACAGCAGGAGCCAATAAAATAGGACATATTGCGCGCAATATTATTATTGCAAAATCAAAATTTGATGCACAAAAAATTAAATCCATTGAAGTCCGGCTATTGGCCTCGTTCCGCGACACAGGCCCTGGTCACTATACCCCATCGGCAATTGGAGGAGGATTATGGGGACTTGCTCCCGATCACCCGCAAATGTTGCAGCATGGCGACCCTGCTTTCCTTGCTAAAAATGGAATTGACCTAGAAGGAACCGTCGTCTCCTTTTCAGGATATAAAAAGGGCCTGATTGAGGAAGAAGCCAAATATAAAAATGAAAATAACAATAACATTGCAGAGATAGTTGTACACACTGAATCGGGCAAATACACCATTACCGGCTTCTCTATTGGTGGTGGGAATGTGGAGATTAGATATTTGAACGCCAGACTAGCAACACCCCTTACCGGGAAGGAAGAATTTTATTACCACGATGGAGATATACTTAAGCCATCGGATGCAAGAAAAGTTAAAAACGCAGTTATAATTCCTGCAATTGCCAAGGTATCGGCAAAGGCCAAACCAGAATATAGTACGCCATTCAACTCATTTGAGGAACTGGACGATTACCTTTATAAAGAGAAAAAAAACTTAATAGATGTGGTCTTAGAAGTAGAATCGAAGCTACAAGGAACTAGTTCCGAGGAAACACTAATAAGGGCTGCTGAATACTGGCGGATAATGAAAGCATCGGTTAAGAAGGGAATAAAGAGCAAAGAACTTTCACTGCTAAAGCTAACCGGAAAGGATGCTTCCAGAATCAACAAATTTGTCAAAAAAAATCCACTTTTTGATAATATCTACGGTAGAGCAGCAGCCTACGCTGTTGCAGTAAATGAAGTAAATGCAAAGTGTGGGGTAATTGTAGCCTGTCCCACTGCTGGGTCGTGCGGAATTCTACCCGGTGTAATTCAGGCATACTCTGAAATTGTAAAACCCGATAGGAAAAAGATACTTGAGTCAATCCTAGTATCGGGATTTCTGGGGATGATACTCTTTAATGATGTAACCACCGCAGGTGCCGATTACGGTTGCCAGGCAGAAGTTGGAACTGGTGCAGCTATGGCGGCAGCAGCGCTTACATACCTAGAAAACGGCAGTTCACAAGAAATAATTCAAGCATTTATTTTAGCAATAAAAAACTCCTTGGGATTAATTTGTGATCCCGTTGCCGGCCTAGTTGAAGTACCCTGTGTTAAGCGTAACGGTGTTTTTGCATCGGTAGCCATTAGTGCATCGTTAATGGCTTTGAGTGGAGTTAGGTCATTCGTTTCGCCCGACGAGGTTATACTCACCATGAAAGAGGTAGGTGATAAGTTGCATCATGATTACAAGGAAACTGCCGGTGGCGGTTTAGCTAAAACACGCGATGGGAAAGCAGTGGACAGAGCCTTTGAGTCGGAAGTAAAAAGATTCTTCGGGGAGAATTAATTGTTTTGGTTTGCTATTAGCTTCACAAAAGGCTAATAGCAAACCCTCCCACAAAACACATCCGCTAAATCGCTGATAAATCAAAGGAAACAATGCATATTTGCGCATTGAAAAACATCTATAATTGGAGACTGCAAGAGCCTGTGCCCACTCCATTACAAACCAGTATTAAAACCAATAACGAAACAACTTTTACTATACGATATTAAACTAGATTGTGAAATTGACCCTTAACATTGGATTTTGTGGATAGGGAGAAAAGCTGCTTTTCGAAACCTCCCAAAGCAGCATAATATTTAGTGCTGCTTTCTCTCCTAGACGCTGCCTATAGCCAAATCCAATAAGGTATAGTTCCACCCATGCTTTCCCTTGCAATGAGGTTGTGAAGGGGTTAATCCTCTGCCTATCGATAAGCAATCGCTCATACTCTGCATGGAACAGAATTCCCCCTTTAATATTCACAGGCAATACCTTACTAAAATCGGGAATTGGCACAATTTGGGTAAATGCCGATGCACCCCAAATATGCGTTCGGTATGGACTACTAGGTCCTCCAGTTACGTATCCTTTATGACTATAGTAAGAATATCTTCCCCCAATGCCTAGCGACCACTGCGGAATAATCCATATACCTGCAACTGGCACAATATCAATTTGAGTAACATGGCCCACTGATAATCCAAGGGATCCTCCAAAAAACAACTTATCGGAGAATTTTTTGGGCTCACCCCTTTCTTGACCATTAGCAAGCAATGCCATAAACAAAACAATAATTAGCATTAGTTTTCTGGAAATATTCATTGCGGGAAATATTTAAAATGTAAAAATATTCTATCTTAGAAATAATATCTTAGTTTAAATTAGCAAAAGGCTCATTACTAATGCATCGCTATTAAATGATGCCTATACTAAACATATATGGAATGATATTTGTTGGGATTTGTGGCGAAATTCCATATATTTTTGTCTAACAGCAATCTGTAAATATACCAATATCAGATTGATATTAAAGACCAAATTATGAACATTATAATTACAGGAGCCTCCAGTGGTATTGGCTTCGAACTAGCCAAACGCTTTGCTGAAATGGGGAACCACAATATACTGGCCCTTTCGCGAAATGCAAGTAAATTAAAGGATTTAAAAAGCGCATGCATTAGAAAAAATGTTGAGGCACACCTCCATCCAATTCCTTTTGATCTGTCTGCAAAAGAACCATTTGAGGATACTCTAATACCCATTATTAAACAGTATGTGCAAAATATTGATATTGTAATTAACAATGCTGGCCACTTGGTTAATGCACCGTTTCATAATTTATCGAGCATTGAAATAGCAACAATGATAGATGTAAACTTTACCGGTCCGGCAAAACTAATCAAAGCCTTAATGCCCATATTGAATGCTAAAGCGCATGTTGTAAATATAAGCAGCATGGGTGGCTTTCAGGGTAGCGTTAAGTTTCCTGGACTTTCGGTTTACTCTGCTACTAAGGCTGCCATTGCCTGCCTAACGGAGTGTTTAGCCGAAGAGTATAAGGATATTGATATCAGTTTTAACTGCCTTGCCCTAGGATCAGTCCAAACCGAGATGCTTGCAAAAGCATTCCCCAACTACAAAGCACCTGTCATGCCCAATGAAATGGCCAACTTTATTGCTAATTTTGCCTTAAATGGCAGTAAGTATTTTAATGGTCAGGTTATTCCAGTATCGTTATCAACCCCATAAACACTTAGCATTGTTAAGATGAATTACTATTCTAGGCTACTCATCGTACTATTTCAGTTATTAGGACTAATGGCCATTGGGCAAGAGAAAATGGACAGCGATCTTTTGGGGATACTACAAGAAAACTTAGATTTTCAACTTTTAGTTCAAGCCGATTCTGGTAATGTTGCAAATGTAAGGAAATTGATTGATGTTGGTGCAAATCCCAATGCATCCTCATGGGATGGAACAACAGCCCTTATGTACACTTCACATAAAGGTCATTACTCAACGGCATTAGAACTTATTGCCAACTATGCCGATCCGAATAAAAGTGATGAAAATAGTTTTACAGCACTTCACTATGCCACAATAAACAACCACGACAGTATCGCTGAGTTACTAATGCTTAACGGAGCAGAGCCTCACCCCACAGCCTACAATGGCGTGTCGCCCCTGCATTATGCCAGCGCATACGGGTATCCGTTTTTGGCTTATCTCCTAATTGAGTACGGCGCATATATTGACTCAACAGACAAATACGGTAACACTCCACTCCTAATGGCAGTATACAATGGATCGCTTGTAACTACAGAACTGCTACTCGAACAGTGGGCCGCAGTTGACAAAAGCGATAACAATGGTTTTACCCCGCTTATGGTTGCCGCCCAGTTTAACGATACAACAATAATGCGGTTGCTACTGGATTATGGAGCAAACATGTTTGAACAAAACCTCACCGGAGGCACAGCATTAGCAATAGCCATGCAAAACAAAGCAACCGAGGCTATCGGGATGCTAATGCTAGAAGGTGCAGTAAAAAAAGAATACTCAACAGAGTATAGTTATGCAGATTTAGCACACCGAAATGGATACGCCGAGTTCTCGTCCATCCTACAGAAACTAGGCAATCCTCTAATTAAAAAACCCTACGTAAACGCCTTTACTATATCATCCGGATTAACCCTAAATGGAAATGACTTCTATTTGCTTATCAATACAAGTTTAAAACTTTCAACTGCAGGACTCAGATTTGGAAGCACAGTTGGATTTAGACCATACTATAAAGCAATTAATGTTGATACAGAATATATCGTTTACCAATTTTTTGAGCAGCGAAACTATGCATCACTTTATACCGCAATTGATGTCGTCGAATTTCATGGCAACAACGGATTGTCATACGGGCTGTCTGCTGGTCTAATGGGACTTTTCTCGTGGGGTAAATATAGTATTGACAGCGATTCTTTTAAAGCAAAAACTTACCTTAAAGCATCGCCTTTTCTTGAACTATTTTATCTGAAAAATGGTTTTACCCTATCGGTTAATGGCTACTACAACAAAATGATTCACACAAAAAAACAACCCGTTTTCGTTGAGATTAAATGTGGTTACACATTTGATTTAACAAAGCCTAAAATTAGACTAAAGAAGATAGAATGGCTATAATACAATGCAACCATGAAAAATGTTAAACCAATATTTGCTAGAGCTATAATACTAATTGCAATTGCAACTGTTTCGCTAAGCATTAGCTGCGATTCAGTTGATCTGTCGCCCGTTGATTGTGATGAGTGCTATACCCTTGAGCCAGAATTTGGCCAAATTGAACTTAGACTGACAATAAACGATGAGAACCCTGAGGTTACGATTAAACTATACGAAGATGTATTTTATGAAGCAAACCTGATTTATACTAAAATAGTAAAACGCTCAAGTACTCTACTGGAAATAGATACCAATAGAGAATACGTTGTAAAGGCTGAATACGTAAAAAATGGCCGATCGTATCAAGTTGTAAATAGGGCCAGACTTAAAACTAAGCTTAATAGAGAAAGTTGTAGCGAACCCTGCTACTACATCGTTAAGCGTAGTGTTGACCTACGGATTAAGGATTAGCCAATACCAGTATAGCCCTAGTCGTTAAGCATGTCTTTCACATCTTCCCAATTGCCGTCGGTTTCTGCGGGCTGCAAACCAAGTATATCCGCAATAATTCCATAAACATTTACATTTATAAAAGCCTTTTGCTCATATCCCTTTTTAAACGCCGGCCCTTTAGCATAAAAGATACCATGCATTTCAGGATTTGCATTATCGTATCCATGGGTAGCACCAGTGTAGCGATCTGAATTAGAGGAAAAACCTATACTATATCCAGTCTCAGCCTCAATTACAATATCCTGAATACGCGGATTTGAGCCATAGTGTAATCGTTCAGGGATCTCGTTCCTCTCCCAAACCTTAAGGTTTTCAATTGACTGTAAAGCCTTTAAGGCTTCCTGTTTATGCTCCTCCTTGGGTTGAAGGCTATACACTGGGTTTCCCCCTGTAATATAATCAAACCAATCTCGATCAATATACTCCGTTAGATTAATATACTTTTGAGGTGAGATATCGGCCATTCCATGATCGGAAACAACAATAAAGTTTACTTTATCAGCATGTGGGAGTTCGCTTAACTTTTCAACAAAAACGCCCAAAAGACTATCAAGCTGCTCAACCAAAGCAAGCGTTTTTGTTCCCGTTGCTCCATCCCGATGAGCTGTCCAATCGGGTTCGTGGTAGTACCAGGCAATGAACCGTGGACGTTCGGCCTCGGGTAGCGATAGCCAACCAATTACTGTATCAATTCGGCTCTCAAATGATATTTTCTGATCGTAAGGCTTCCAGTGCGAAGAATAACTCCCCCCAATTGGGGCTTCGGATCCAACCCAAAAAAACGTAGCCGCCTTTAGTCCCTGCCTTTCGGCAGTTAACCATATGGGTTCCCCACCATAAAACGCTGGGTTCTCCACCGCATCCCTATCTCCAATAGAATAATAGCCTAATTCTTTATCAAAGAATCTA
>JAQUJY010000009.1 GCA_028680705.1 Bacteroidales bacterium | reverse complement strand
AAAAAGGTGTAACTGCAAACTAAACACCTCAACCTTTGATGAGAAACTATGGTGTTAGTTTAGCTATGAGATTAAAAATAGAGGCATCCGCCAATTGAGTTCATACGAGCACCCGTTGCAGAGGAGAGACAAGATGCGATTTTATTCTGATAGAGAATTGCAAGAAATCCAAAGATTAATGCCTCCTTATAGTCTACGATTAGGGGGCTGGGTACGATAACCTGACCTGTGCATTTTTTACTAATAAGTTTGATGAGAAATTTATTGTTAGCTCCCCCGCCTGTTACCAGAATGTTCCCCGTGGGCTTGTGGTTGGTGGATAATGAGATTTGAATAGCAATGTGTTCGTATATTGTGCGTATGGTGTTTTCTGGGGTTAAAACTTTTGCTTTAATAATTGGTTCAAAAACTTCTTCGAACCACTCTCGCCCTAACGATTTTGCTCCTTTTTGTTTATAGAAAGCAATCTGATTAAGTGAGTTAAGCAGTTCATTGTCTACAGTCCCACTCTTTGCAATAGTTCCATCTTTGTCCATATCAAAACCCATTCGGTTTGCGATTAGGTTAATGGCCATGTTTGCGGGGCAAATATCATAGGCAACTCTTTGTTGATTATCGCTGAAGGATATATTGGCAATTCCGCCAAGGTTTATGCAGAAATGGTACTCGCTAAAAAGGAGTTCGTCGCCAATTGGTACTAGTGGTGCACCTTGTCCTCCATGAGCAATATCGCCCGAGCGAAAATCACAAACGCAGGGGATTCCAGTCTCGGCTGCAATATAGGCACCATGGCCAATTTGTGCAGTGTAGCCATTTTGTGGATTGTGGAATACCGTGTGTCCATGCGAACCTATAAGGGAAATATGAACTTTTATGCTTTGCATAAATTGGTGTACCTGTTTGCCAATCCATTTTCCATAATCGCAGTGGAATCTCCAAAGCTGCTCGCCTGTAAAATTCTTACTGTTAATCAGCTGTTGCTTAATTTTATGAGAATAATCAATGGTTATTCCCTCCACAATTTCAAAAGACCATTGTCCTTCAGTGTGTACAAACCTGCAAAGGCAAATATCTAGGCCATCGAGCGAAGTGCCAGACATCAGTCCGATGACGTATTTGTTATGTGCTGAAATGTTTTGGTGTGAAGCGGGTTGCATAGATTAGAAATTCCTTAGGAGATTTGTGATGGCGCTGTTAATCAATCCCATAATATTGTTGGGGTCATCTAGCTTATAATCTTCTCCCTTTTTTAAACCATCAAATGTAGATGGACTAATAACCCAAGGTTCGGTTGCCATTGCACTTCCAACTACTTTTTGCATTGGTAGTATCCCATCTCTTGTGTATGTGGTAACTTCAATAGTAATTTCCGGTATCAACAATCCTTCAGAAATTGCCTCAGGGGTTTTGGTAGTGTCTTTGTTTACAGTCGTTCCATACCCCTTATCGGTTTTGTTTGAGTATGCTGCTATTGCGATACTAACTCTTATGTAGTATCTTGCATTTCCTTTCCTTAAGGCCCTGTTTATTGTCATATTAGGATACCCATACTCATCGTATTTAAAATCTTTGCCATGGGCAGTTATGGGTAAGATATACATGTTTGTTTCTTCTTCAAGGCGTTCTTTCAGAATTTGCCACGAATTATTCTTTAGGATAGCAATAGTTTTATCGGTCTTTGGTTCTTGTAAGTCGGGTAAAAGGTAGGCGAATTCATCAAGTTGTGGTTTTATATTTGGGTGTATATTATAGCTATAGGATATAAGAGCAAGTTGCTTATTTCTATAGTTTTGTGCAGTTAAACTCACAGAAAAGCCTAAAAGTACAAGAACAAGTATTATCTTTTTGTTTCTCATTTTGGCATTGATTTACAGATGGTTAAGTTATTATGACAAAGGTACAAAATACTGCGTGCACTAGTGCAAAGTTTATGCCTAAATGTTTTTACCAGTAAAACCAGTAGTCAATACTGCTTATATTATCTTTAGCATCAGCAACCTCAAGTGAAAGTTTGTGCCTTTTTCCTTCTTGCAATCGTTCACTATCGAACTTATAGAAAACTATATCGTTTTTTTTATCGTACTCAAAAAGTGCCCATTTACCATCGATGGTTCCAGTTATACTCGATACACCGCTCAGATTATCTTTTACTAAAAACATTATCGACTCCTCGTTGCTGTAGTCATTCTCTGCCACAGTATTTATCAGCTTTATTTCTGGGGCAATGGTGTCAACAGCAACAAAAAAATCACCAAAGTAATTAAGCCTGGCTGTAACAGAGCCATTGCTGTAGGTACCCCCAACGGCCTCTATCTCGTTTTTAGTATTAATGGTAGCAATCAAGGCTTTGCTTTTTAAGTTTTCATTTATTTTTCGGCTATTAATTGTTAGCTTATAGTTTTTGTGCACAGGTGTAAACCTGTTGTGTACCGAAATTATTGGAGAATAATCAAATCCAACCGAATCTGCTGTTTTATAGATAAAGTAAATGCTATTGTATAGCGCCTCAGCAGGCATTGAGACGGTGAATTGACTGGTGGAGAACTCGTTGTCCTTAAAGTATGGCCATAGAACTCCATTAGTTTGCTCCATAGGCAAAAGGCTTACCGATGAACTATTGGTACTTTGCAAGCCTTTAACTACTAGTGCTAGCATGGTTTTATTTTGGTATGCATCGGATATTTCTACCCTTACATTGTATATACCGTCAATGCGTGTACTAATAACCCCATTGTTCTTAAGGGTTTTGTAGATTCTGAGTTTATTATTAGGCTCAGTAAACAACTTGTGGGCACGTTTCCCCGTCTGCTGCCTAAGGGCATAATCAATATGGCTATTGGCGTACCTTGATTCATTAAACCGAAATCCATCCATATCAAAATGGTATTTTAGGGTGTCATTCACAAACATTTTTATGCTATAAATTCCACATCGGAGGCTTTGGCTGTTCACATAATCGTATGCCTCTACTCCAAGGCCTAGGTTGCCATCGGCAAAAATAGTATCACCATAAGCGTAAACTCCATTTTTGTATTGAACAATAATCTCCTCTCTGCTGTTAATTGTACTAGGTGAGGGGATGTTGCCTAGGTTATATAACCACACTCCCCGTATAACAGGTATAAGGTTATTAGTAATGTTTAGGTTGCTAAAGGCTGGGTTCTGTGGTTCTTGGTTTATGGTCTTCCTTATCTCGTAATGTAGATGGGGTCCACCAGAACTTCCAGAGTTTCCGCTTAGCCCAATTACCTCACCACGCTTAATGGTTATTACATTAGGCGAAGGGTGAATATCAACTTCAAAGCTACGTTCTTTGTATTGTTGTTCCTTAACGTATTGCTCTATTTCGGGTGAGTACTTGTGCAAGTGCCCATAAACAGTGGTTAGCCCATTGGGGTGTTCTATGTATATGGCATTTCCATATCCTACGCTGCTTACCTTTAACCTCGATACGTATCCATCGTCCGATGCGTATACTTTAGAACCGATTTGTCCTCCAGTGCGAAAGTCTATTCCCGTATGTAAACTATTGGTTCTAATCTCACCAAACGAACCCGATAGCCCAAGGCTTTTTTTTAATGGGGGATAAAGGTTGTATGGGCTTTGGTCTGGTTGTGCTGTTGCTGTATTTAGCACAAATACTGTGAGAAAGATTGAAAGCGCAAAGTGAATTAATTTCATAGTTACAGTTAGGATTTAATTATATAGGCAAAACTACCCATTTTATAACTTTTTTAGCTTATACTGTTAAAAAATAGGAATCATTTTTTTTGATAATCTGTTAAACTCGTTGTAACTTTGTACTAATTAATCAGGGCGCATGAACATAGAGCAGAAATCAATACACATAAAGCTTAAATCAAAAATTGAAGAGCTAATATCTGCCTATGAAAAGTTAAAGGGAGAGAACCTAAAACTTAAGGAGCAAATGGCAACACTCGAAAATGTTATGCAAGAGAGGGAAATTGCCTACATCGAACTTGATAAGAAGTATAATCAGCAACAGCTTGCAAAAGCATTTGTTACTTCGAGTGAAGATGCCCATGACGCAAAGATTAAGGTTGATATGGTTGTGCGGGAAATTGACAAATGCATTGCTCTTTTAAATAGATAATTTTGAATCAATTCTATGGCGGATAAACTTTCAATACGCGTAAACGTTGCCGATAGGTTCTATCCACTAAAAATTGATAGAAGTGACGAAGAAAAGATACGCAAAGCTGCTAGAACAATAAACGAAAAGGTGTTGCTTTACAAGCAACGTTACACTGATAAGGATTTACAGGATTTTTTAGCAATGGCCGCTTTGCAATTTGTTATAAAGCTACTCGAGAGTGAAAATCGATTTGAGGTTGCTCCTCTGGTTGATGAGTTAAATGAGTTGGATGAGTGGTTAGACAATTATCTAGAAAAGAGTAATATACGTTCTTTAAAATAATATGCCCGCATTGTTTCCTTAACATTTTGCGAAACTCAACACTACACAAATTGGAGTAGGACTTAAGCTATCGTAGAACAGGCCTTATTTCAGCTAGTTTGAAATCTCATTTTATGAGACATTGGAAGTTCAAATTTAGCGGCCTCTCCTCCCATGTCTAACTGGGGTTTCATAAATCTAGGGAAAACAATGCGGGTTTTTTTTATGCTTTTTTGTAAACCCAAAATTGCTTTTAAGGCTTTGGGCTTAGCCCAATTTTACATATCGTTCTTTTAAAGTTTTTACTAAATACAAATAAAATGGCACTAATAATTATAGTAGCTGCATCAACCCTTATAGTTACGATGCTTATTTCATACTTTTTATGGAATACGTTATTGTCGAAGAAAAGGGGAGCTATTATCCGCGAAGCGGAAATTGAGGCAGAGGTTATCCGAAAGGAGAAAATACTTCAGGCAAAAGAGAAGTTTCTACAGCTAAAAGGCGACCACGAAAAGGCGTTTAACGAGCGTAATTCAAAAATTGTTCAGACAGAGAATAAGCTGAAACAGCGCGAAACCCTTTTCTCTCAGAAATCCGAAGAGTTTCAGCGCAAGCAAAAGGAGGTTGATTCAATCCGTGACAACCTAACCAATCAGATACAACTGGTTGATAAGCGTACAGAGGAACTGGATAGATTACACCGAGCACAGGTTGAAAAACTTGAAACAATTTCTGGAATGTCAGCCGAAGAGGCCAAAAGCCAGATTATCGAATCGCTTAAGGCTGAGTCTAAAACTGAGGCCATGTCGTACATCAATGAGGTAATGGACGAGGCTAAGATGACAGCTCAAAAGGAGGCTAAACGAATAGTTGTAAATACCATTCAAAGGGTGGCAACAGAGTCGGCTGTTGAGAATGCGGTTACCGTTTTCCATATCGATTCTGATGAGATTAAAGGTCGTATAATCGGCCGCGAAGGGCGAAATATTAGGGCATTAGAGGCGGCCACAGGAGTAGAGATTATTGTTGATGACACTCCCGAAGCTATTATCCTTTCTGGTTTCGACCCCGTACGCCGTGAAATTGCTCGTCTTGCACTTCATCAGCTAGTTACTGATGGAAGAATTCACCCTGCGCGCATTGAGGAGGTTGTACAAAAAACGCAAAAACAGATTGAGGAAGAGATTATAGAAATTGGTAAGCGTACTTCCATCGATTTAGGTATTCACGGTTTGCATCCAGAACTTATCCGTCTGGTGGGCAAAATGAAGTATCGCTCATCCTACGGACAAAATTTGTTGCAGCATTCACGAGAGGTGGCAAACCTTTGCGCTATTATGGCCTCTGAACTTGGTCTAAACGCCAAACTTGCTAAAAGAGCAGGATTACTCCATGATATTGGTAAGGTGCCCGACGATGAGCCAGAGATACCACACGCAGTTCTAGGTATGAAACTTGCTGAACGTTATAAGGAGAAGCCTGAGGTTTGTAATGCCATAGGATCTCACCACGATGAGGTGGAGATGGAGACACTTATTGCCCCGATAGTTCAGGTATGTGATGCTATTTCGGGAGCCCGCCCTGGTGCTCGTCGCGAGGTGGTAGAATCTTATATCAAACGATTGAAAGAGATGGAAGGTTTAGCCTTGAATTATCCTGGAGTTACTAAAACATTTGCAATACAAGCAGGTAGAGAACTAAGAGTTATCGTAGGTAGCGAAAAGGTGTCTGATGAGGAGGCCGCTAGTTTATCGTACGATATTGCAAAGAAAATACAGGACGATATGACATATCCAGGTCAGGTTAAAGTTACTGTAATTAGAGAAACCCGGGCAATTAGCTATGCTAAGTAGTAGTAAATTTTGACAATATTTTATTTTAGCCCTGGCTGAGTTCGACTCGAAGGGGCTTTTTTAATTAAAATCAATCCTTATGAGTATTCCAACCAATTTGCAGATGGTTGACCTAAAGGGTCAATACCTAAAAATAAAACCAGAGGTTGATGCGGCCATTCAGGAGGTTATTGACCAAACCGCCTTTATTAAAGGGAAGCAGGTTGGTCAATTCGAAAGGGAACTGGCCACCTTTCTGGGAGTAAAACACGTTATAGGCTGTGCAAATGGCACGGATGCCCTTCAATTGGCTCTAATGGCTCTTGGACTAAAACCAGGTGACGAAGTTATTGCCCCCGATTTTACTTTTATTGCAACCGTTGAGGTAGTGGCACTTCTTGGGCTAAAACCAGTTCTTGTTGATGTTAATCTTGATGATTTTACAATTAGTGTCGATGCATTCCGAAAAGCCATCACGCCTATAACTAAGGCGATAATTCCTGTGCATCTTTTTGGACAATGCGCAAACATGGAGGCAATTATTGATATTGCCAATGAGCACGGAATAGCAGTTGTTGAGGATGTAGCTCAGGCAACAGGAGCAACCTATTATTTTAGTAATGGAGAGTCTGCAAAAGCAGGAACAATGGGTACAATTGGATGCACATCGTTTTTTCCATCAAAAAACTTGGGTTGCTTCGGCGATGGAGGAGCACTTTTTACAAATGATGATCGCCTAGCCGAAGAGATTCGTTCCATTGCCAACCATGGTATGAGAATTCGATATCACCACGACAGCATTGGGGTTAACTCAAGGCTCGATACAATACAGGCTGCTATTCTCAGCATTAAATTAAAGCATCTTGATGCGTACAACTTGGCTCGACAAGAAGCAGCCATGCTTTACGATTCTTTGTTTAGGGAGTGCAAAAAAATAATTGTACCACAAAGGGTAAACTGGTCAAATCATATATTCCATCAGTACACACTTCGGTTGGTTGATATTGAAAGGAAACATCTTATTGAAAAGTTGAAAGAGAAAGGAATTCCTGCAATGGTTTACTATCCAATACCTTTGCACAAACAGAAAGCCTTTGAACCATACGTTGATAGTGACACAGCTAAAGAGTATCCCAACAGCATTATGCTTTCTGAAATAGTTCTCTCATTACCAATACACACTGAGTTAACACAAGAGGTACAGCATTATATTGCAGAGAATGTTCTGAGTTTACTATGATTTTAAACCCGTTTTAGTTAGGTTTGTCTACCCTAAATTTTAGTTAATGGAAAACCAGTATTTTGCCCACGAAACAGCAGTTATTGATGAAGACTGTACCATTGGAGAAGGAACCAAAATTTGGCATTTCAGCCATATTATGCCGGGCTGTGTAATTGGTAAAGCATGTAACATAGGGCAGAATGTAGTAGTTTCTCCAGATGTTGTACTGGGGGATAATGTGAAAGTGCAAAACAACGTATCCATATATACTGGTGTTATTTGTGAGGATGATGTTTTCCTTGGTCCATCAATGGTCTTTACTAACGTGATTAATCCTCGAAGTGCCGTTAACCGGAAAAGTGAGTATTTGAAAACTTATGTAAAAAAAGGCGCAACCATTGGGGCAAACTCAACTATTGTATGCGGCATTACGCTTGGAGAGTTCTGTTTTATAGGAGCAGGGGCAGTAGTAATTCGCGATGTTAAGCCCTATTCATTGGTTGTTGGCAATCCTGCAAAGCATATCGGGTGGATGAGCGAGTTTGGGCATAGACTTAATTTTAACGATAAGGGAATTGCCATTTGCCCAGAGAGCAAGCAGGAATTCTCACTTAAAGATGACTTTATAGTAAAATTGGAATAATATTATCATGGTAAAAAATTTTGGTTTAATTGGTTCTGCAGGTTACATAGCACCTCGGCATTTACGCGCCATTAAGGACACAGGCAATAATTTGCTAGCATCGCTCGATAATCATGATTGTGTAGGAATTTTGGATAGTTACTTTCCCAAGTCCGACTTCTTTATTGAGTTTGAGCGATACGATAGACACTTTGATAAACTAAAGCGACAAGGTGTTAAGATTGACTATGTTAGCATTTGTACTCCAAACTACTTGCACGACTCGCATATTCGCTTTGCATTGCGGCATGGTGCCGACGCCATTTGCGAAAAACCTATTGTGCTCAACCCTTGGAACGTTGATGCTCTTAGCGAGATTGAGAAGGAAACGGGGCGAAAGGTAAACACTATTCTACAGCTTAGGTATCATCCATCAATTATTGCACTTAAAAAAAAGGTTGAGCAAGCGCCTAAGGATAAGGTTTTTGATATAGACCTAACATACATTACAAGCCGTGGTAATTGGTACTTTATATCATGGAAAGGTGACCCTCAAAAATCGGGTGGGGTAGCAACAAACATAGGAGTGCACTTTTTTGATATGTTAACGTGGATTTTTGGTGATGTGCAGGAGAATATTGTTCACCTTTCTCGTCCCGAGAAGGCTGCGGGTTATCTAGGTCTGAAAAGAGCCCGTGTGCGCTGGTTCCTTAGTGTTGATAGCGCCGATGTACCAGCCGGAATTTTAGCAACGGGTCAGCGAACCTATAGGTCAATTGAAGTTGAAGGCGATGAGTTGGAGTTTAGCGGAGGCTTTACCGATTTGCATACAGTAACCTATCAGGAGATTCTAAAGGGGAATGGTTTTGGCCTAGCCGATTCTAAAGTATCCATTCAAACCGTACACCATATTCGTAATGCCACGCCAATCGGCCTTTCGGGCGATTATCATCCCTATTGCAAAAATATCTAAAATCTATAGTATGAACATATATAAAAAGCTCACTGACAAGCGGGAAAAAATAGCTGTAATTGGATTAGGTTATGTTGGCTTACCCATTGCCATTGAATTTGCAAAAAAACTATCTGTTGTAGGGTTCGATATAAATACCGAAAGGGTTGAACTAATTAAGAAAGGGATTGACCCTAGTAGAGAACTTAAACCCGAGGCATTTGAGAATTGCGATATAACTTATACTGCTAATCCCGATGAACTCAAAGAGGCGAAATTCTTCATCGTTGCAGTACCAACACCAATCACCGATCATAACTTGCCAGACTTAAGTCCGTTGCTTTCAGCAACAAGGATGGTTGGCAAAGTGCTGAAAAGAGGTGATTATGTTGTGTACGAATCAACAGTTTACCCTGGTTGTACTGAGGAGGAATGTGTTCCACTCCTTGAAGAAGTTTCGGGGCTTAAATTTATGGATGATTTTAAGGTTGGGTTTTCGCCAGAGCGGATAAATCCAGGTGATACTGAGCATACCCTTACGCGTATTGTTAAGGTCTCTAGTGGTTGCGATGCTGAATCGGCTGAAATTATTGCAAAAACCTACGAGTTGATTATAACTGCAGGTGTGCACCGAGCAAGCACAATCAAGGTTGCCGAAGCGGCAAAAGTAATCGAGAACACTCAGCGCGATATCAATATTGCATTTATGAACGAGCTCTCACTCATCTTCTCTCGAATGGGAATTAATACCTATGAGGTTTTAGAGGCGGCAGGTACTAAATGGAATTTTCTCAGGTTTTTTCCTGGACTTGTTGGTGGTCATTGTATTGGAGTAGATCCCTATTACCTTGTTTATAAGGCAAAGGAGCTTGGATACCATCCTCAAATCATTAGTGCCGGTAGATTTATTAACGATTCAATGGGGGGGTATATAGCAAAGCAGGTTGTAAAAAAAATTATTGGCAGCGACAAAAATGTAAAGGAATCGAGGATACTCATCATGGGGGTTACCTTTAAGGAGAACGTAAGTGATATCCGAAATTCAAAGGTGGTAGACATAGTAAATGAGCTAAAATCATATGGAATTGATAATTTGGATATTGTTGATCCATATGCAGATTCTGCCGAGGTTGAACATGAGTATGGTTTTACCTTAGCAAAAGAGCCAAGTGGGCGGTATGATGCAATTATTGTTGCCGTAAATCATGATCAATATCTGAAAATTGACTCAGAGTTCTTTAATAATTTAGCTTCGGAGAATAGCGTTTTTGTTGATGTTAAAGGTGCTTTTGTAAAGAATAAGCCAAAGGGGCTTAGCTACTGGAGTTTATAAATAATGTTGTTTTGCTCATGAAAATTTTAGTAACAGGTACAGCAGGTTTTATTGGCTTTCATCTTGCCAAACGCTTGGTTGAGAGAGGTGATGAGGTGGTGGGTATCGATTGTATAAACGACTACTATGATGTAAACCTAAAATACTCAAGGCTCGAGATTGCTGGTATAGAAAAGGGCGATATTGAGTATGGAAAACCTATTGTTAGCAAAACTAATCCTAATTATTCTTTCATTAAACTTAACCTAGAGGACAGGGATAATTTAAATAGGGTTTTTGAGCAATTCAAATTCGATAGGGTATGCAATTTGGCTGCGCAAGCGGGGGTGAGATATAGTATGGAAAACCCGTTTGTTTATGCTCAGAGTAATATTGTGGGATTTCTCAATCTTTTAGAGGCTTGTAGAAATAGTAGGATTGAGCATTTTGTATATGCGAGTAGTTCCAGTGTTTACGGTTTAAATGAGACTATGCCTTTTTCCACAAGCCACAATGTTGATCACCCAATTAGTCTATATGCAGCTAGTAAGAAGAGCAATGAGTTAATGGCCCATACCTATAGCTATTTGTATGGTATTCCAACAACTGGATTAAGGTTTTTTACTGTGTATGGTCCTTGGGGGCGTCCTGATATGGCCTTGTTCCTTTTCACCAAAGCCATTCTCGAGGGAAAACCCATAGATGTTTACAATGAGGGAAAAATGCAGCGCGATTTTACCTATATTGATGATATTGTGGAAGGGGTTGTTCGGGTTATTGATGATGTTCCACTTGGCAATCCCAACTGGGATGGTGCAAAGCCCGACCCATCTAACTCTGTAGCGCCTTATCAAATATACAATATTGGGAATAGTAGTCCAGTAAAGCTAATGGATTTTATTAAAAGCATTGAGGAGTCACTTGGCATAAAAGCCCAAATGCATTTAATGCCACTTCAGCCTGGTGATGTTCCTGCAACATGGGCAAATGTAGATGATTTGTGGGGAAAGTTAAACTTTAAACCCAAAACCCCGATTAGCGAAGGGATTCATAGATTTGTGGCATGGTACAAGAAGTACTATAACATAGCATAGTTTTACAGCACTTCAATTAATTCAATAGTTTTCTCTCCAAGTATTTTAGATGCATAGTTGAGGTTTTTCAGAAACTCATCCTCGGTTGATTCAGGGCCGTCCACTATATCCGTAATGGTTTTAATGGCTAAAAAGGGGATACCATAGGTGTTGGCCAGCCATGCAATTGCAGCAGCTTCCATTTCCTTAACTTCACCGTTGTGGGTTTCAATAATCTCTAAATCTAAAGGCGTGTGGTCTAGTGAGTTTCCTGTTGATATAATCCCGGTTTTAAGTCCTAATCGTTTGGCGATATCCTCACAGGGATAACAAGAGTATTTCCCAATACCATATTCGTTAAAACCTGGTATGTTTATTCTTCTATCGTGGTGGTAAACGTAGGGATGACTGAGGTAGGTGTCGCCAACCTTAGCATTAGCGCGTGCAAATCCTCCGGCTGTTCCGGCGTTTAAAATTAAATCGGGTTTGTAGTTCACAATTCCGGTATATGTGTTTAGCACGGATGGGTCGGTTCCAATATTATCCACCCCAAACCTAGGGCATCTTCCGTTTAGCTGTAGCCATATCTGTTTATCCCCATATTTCCCGCCGTATGTTTCAATTGATAATTTTGTGCTGTGTTTCTTTAGGAGGGTAAGCCCTAAGTCCCTAATAATGCTTCTGGCCTCGTCGCGCATAGCCATAACCAGCAGAATTGTTTTGATTTTTTCCATTTTATTGTTTTGAGGAAAGTAAATGTAAGATATTAAACTATAAATAAGAAAAACAGTTTGAATCAGCCAACTTTATTAGGTAATTGACAGTGAATTTAACATTTTGGGAAATTAATATCCCAATTTAAAAACTCTTATGAGAGATTTTTATTTATTTAAGCACTTTTTTGTATCTTGTATAAACTTTTTTACTAAGTAAGGCACAAATTGTTTTCGGATAATAAGGTAAAACCATTGGTGCATCATGTAAATTCAATGTTTGATTATGGGTTTATCGTTAGGTTCAACTGATCATAGGGACAACGAATTCTATTCGTACCGGTATACAACCCGATTTCAAAAGGGCGATATTGTTGCTATTCGTGTTGGACTTGATCTTGAAGTTGCACGTTTCCAGGCTCGTAAAAGTTTTCCCGATGTTCTTAACGAGTATTGGTGGCTAAAGCCTTCAGATGTTCCAACTTTTAGAGATTTGCCCTTGCAAATCTCCGATATATACTATTATCATGGTGGTGTTCCGGTTATAGTTCTGCTAACAGGTCAGGGAAAACTTACTAGAAAGACTCAGGTCTTTTTAAAGATGAAAGATGAACCAAGGAATCAGATGGATTCTGTTCTTAAACAAAGCATGAAATCCATTGAAGCAGATAAAGTAGCAGAATTACTTTGCGATCAGAACTTGTTAACGCGTATTGAGGCCAAGACTATTCTAAAGGAAAAATTTCCTGGTTTTTTACCAGCCGACGAATCGCAATGTATAATCTATAAGATATTACTTGGTGATTTTGATGAGCTAATCCCCTATGGTGAAAAAGCTGTTGAACCATTGATCGAACGTTTTTTTGTTACATCGAATGCTAGGGAAACCGAGCGAATAGTAGATACTCTTATTACAATAGGCGAACCTGCGCTTGCAAAACTCGATGATATGTCTGAGTTTTTATCACTAATGGCGAGCCCATACTATGCAAAGCGGATTAGTTGGACCATAAACCAGATTAAAAAGGTTTTGCTGAAGAAAAATGCATAAGCATTTCATTTTCAGCTGATATTTCTTAAGCGGTTTTTTTAGGCTTTAGACCTAAAAAAACATTAGTAGTTATAGTTTTAAGTGAGTTATCGGTATATGTTCCTATTTACTCGTTAAAAAAAACTTCCCTTTGGGCATATTTTAAGAGGTATTTTGCATGCCTAACCTTGTCTTGTGTCGAAGGTTTTGGAGGGTCCTCCTGTTCAGCTTTTCTCAAAAAGTCGGTAAGGACATCAATAGCCTGCTCGTATTCTTTAGCATTATGGTGGCACCAACCAACGCTATAGATATATTCGTATTGATTGGGATTGAAGTTTAAAGCAGTGGAGAATTGCTTAATTGCACTCCGGTATTTTTGACCCCGCATGTAAGCATCGCCTCTGGTGGCATAAAGCATTGCCATTTCGTAAGGTGAAGGGGTAAGTAGATCCTCTGTCATATTGAGTATTGCCAACCCTTTTTGCCTGTCACCTATTTCAATAAGGGTTTTTGCATAAACAAAATTCAGGGCTTTATCGGTCGAGTCGTACGCAAATGCTTTCTCAAGGTTTTGTGTTGCATCGTAGTAGTTCCCGGTTTGGTATTTTGCAAGGCCAGAGAATTTAAGCGTAAAGCGCGATGAATCACCTAAAGCCTTAGCCCTATCAAACCAGCTATCTGCTTTTCTATACTCCTGAGCAAGGTAGTGAAGGTATCCTTTTGCTCTTACAATTGGTATGTAGGTTGAATCGTATGCAATTGCCGTTTCGGCAATTGACAAAATTACCGGGTATGGTATTGCCGCATGAATTAATCCATTTATCAGCTTAACCGCAAGAGGTAAATTTTGGGGTTTTAGTTCAAACGATTTGTTGTAAGCATAAAGAACTAGAGCAATACTGTCAGTTTTTAACGCACAATCGCCAATTTGTTCCCAAACGTAGAAGTTTGTCGAATCAGCCTTTAGCAGAGTATCGAATTGATCTAGGGCCTCACTATATCGAGCATCGCGCTTAAGCAGTCTTGCCAGCTGCGATCGAGTAGATCTATTTGTTGTGTCATGGGTAAGGGCTCTTTTATAGAGTTCAATTGCGTGGTTCACGTTTCCCTGCGCTGCGTTGGCCCCAGCTAGCTGTTGTAGGCATTTTATACAAGTGCTATCTGAAAGCACCGCATTATGGTAGGCAGTGGCAGCACTATCGAAATTTAGCTGCATTTCCCATGCATTTCCAAGCATTAGCCATTGCGCTGTATTTAGCGAATCATTTTGTAGTTCCTTTTGTAAGGAGATTATAAGTTCATTGCCGCTGGTAATGGTATTGATTGCATTTGGTGCAGCTGAAGAATTCTCGTTTTGGGCAAAGGTTACAGCTGATGTAATTATAAATGCCGAAACGAAAGTAAAGTTAAGTAAACGCATATTTTAAAAAAGAGTTTATGGTAGCCAGCACTAGCCAATTGTTATAACCAATGCTGGCTCTGTAACGTTATTTCTCTAGCGAGAATGAGATGGGGAAAGTTAATTGTACTCGCACATTTACGCCTCTTTGCGTGCCCGGTTCCCATTTGGGGCTCGATTCCACAACCCTAACCGCCTCTTTGTCAATGGAGGGGTCGACTCCTTTTACAACCTTTACATTGCTGACAGAACCATCGGGTTCAATAATAAAACTGACAAAAACCTTTCCCTGAATGCCATTCTCGAAAGCAATTACAGGGTACTTAAGGTTTTGGGCAATGTAATTTCTGAACATTTCATGGCTTTTATCTCCTCTAAATTTGGGCATGTTTTCCACAACTTTAAAAACATCTTCTTCTACTGTTTCTTGAGATTTAGTTGTAATCGTCTCATTTTCCACATTAGAAATTTTTGTTTCCGATCTGTCGCACGAAATGGTAAAAACAAGAGTAAATACGAGCAAAAAGGACAGAACTAATGCCGGTAGGGCATGTTTTTTTACTTTTTTAGTGTTCATCATGGCTAAGCGTTTAATGGTTAATGATTTGTTGAAATTATTGCCAAGGGATAGCGCTATCCCGCTAAAGGCAACAGAAACAATGGAATCCATATATTTTTCTGAATCAGCTGATTTTGCAATTACCTCACCATCGGCTTGATACTCGTGAATTTCTATAAGCGATTTTTTTAGCATCCAGTAAAAGGGGTTAAACCATTGGGTAACCCCAATAAGTTCCATAAGAACTTGGTCTAAGCTATGGCCATTCTTCTTATGGGCAATCTCGTGGGCAACTATTAATTCCATTTTATCAGCAGGTATGCTGCTTGGGTTAACAAAGCAGTAGCTGAAAAAAGAGAAAGGGGGAATGCTCTTGTTATGCTCAACAATGGTTATGCTTTTACAATTATTGAGTTTTCCCGTTTTAATAAGAGTTAGTATTCTTATTAAGCTTATGAGGATCCTAAATAGAAGCAAGGCAGAGCCTATAGCAACTATATAAAGTGCAGCTGCTGAAAGGCTGAAATTAGTTTCTTGTCCTGAAGGATTTATGGTTAATTCAGGTATCGATAGGTACGCTTGAAATGGTAGACTTGTTGCTGAAGTTTTAGCCATCGATAGTAGCAAAGGGGAAAGGAATGGAGCTGCCATGGAGAGTAATACTCCAATAATGATGAATAGTCTTACCCTAGAGAATTGGTTTATTTGCTTCAGCAACAAAAACCAAACACCCCAAACAATGGCTATGCCAATGCTCCATTTAAATAGAGTGCTACTTATACTCGCTGTTTCCATCTGTTTTCTTTTTTTCTAGTTTGTCCGATAAGAGTGCAATTATCTCTTCCATCTCCTTAACCGATAGGTTCTCTTCCTTAGCAAAAAACGAGACCATTTGTCGGTATGAGTTTCCAAAGTAGTTCTTAATAAAGCCACGTATAAACTTACCCGTATATTCCTTTTTAGTAACAGTAGGGTAGTACTGGTGAGCTTTCCCAAATGCTTTGTGACCTACAAACCCCTTTCTTTCTAAAATTCGAACTATTGTAGAAACAGTATTATAGGCAGGCTTTGGGCTTGGTAGTTTTTCAATTATATCCTTTACAAAGGCATTCTCCAACTTCCAAAGAATGTGCATTATCTGTTCTTCTGCTTTTGTTAATTCCATTATATTCAATAGATTTATTGTTACCAATAGCAAATGTATAACTAAAAAATTAGTTATACAACTAAAAGTGTAGTTAGTTTGAAAAAAAACTTCAATTGTCAGATATATAATAGGATAAGGCTTATATAGCATGAGCAATACTTTAACAATAGCAATTGTACAGGCCAATTTAGTTTGGGAGAGAATTGATGTAAATATTGACCACTTTACTAAATTGGTTCAAACTATTGATAAATCAGTAGATATTGTCATTCTTCCCGAGATGTTTACAACGGGGTTCTCCATGAATGCTGAAAAGTTAGCTCAAACTATGCAAGGCGATACAGTTAGTTGGATGCAAAGCATGGCTATCGAAAAGGGTTTTGCCATATGCGGAAGCATAATAGTTGAGGATGACGGTAAATATTATAACCGATTCATTTTTGTTACGCCTCAGGGCAAAATGCACACATACAACAAAAGGCATCTTTTTACCTATGCTAACGAGAACAAACATTATGCTTTGGGAAATAAACAACTCATATTTAACTATCTGGGTTGGAGAATTATGCCTCAAATATGCTACGATATTCGTTTCCCTGTTTGGAGCAGAAACAGAGACAAATACGATTTGCTGATAAATGTGGCTAACTTCCCTGCTGAGCGTCGAGATGCATGGACAACCCTAATTAAGGCACGTGCAATAGAGAACCAGTGTTATGTGGCGGCTGCTAATAGGGTTGGCACTTGCGGAATGGGTATCTATTATTCAGGCGATAGTATGATTGTTGATGCTCAGGGACAAACAATTGCAACGGCCTTGCCGGGGCAAGATAGAATTATTGTTGGTACAATTTTTATGGATAATCTTTTGCAGTTTCGTAAAGACTTTCCTGTACTGCCTGATGCAGATGCGTTTAGCTTGCTATAATGGTATGTGTAAGTATGTTCATTAAAATTTGTCAGCTCATTGTCATTTATTTTGCATATCGGTATTAAAATCATTTACATTTAGGCTTACTTTGCAGATTGTTTCGCATAAATTAAATAATACATGAATATTATTATTGCAGGTGCAGGCGAGGTGGGTACACATTTGGCAAAGATGCTCTCCATAGAGTATCATGATATTGTTGTAATTGATTCTGACACTGAAAAATTGGTACAACTCTCGTCTAGTGCCGACTTGCTGGTAGTTGAGGGCTCAGCAACATCCATATCGGTTTTAAAAGAAGCTAATGTAAAGAAGGCAGACCTATTTATTGCGGTAACAAATTCCGAGAATGCCAATATTCTCAGTGCAACTCTGGCAAAACGATTGGGTGCAAAGAAGGTAATTGCCCGTATTGATAATAACGATTACCTCCTCCCGAATAATAAAGAGATTTTCCTGAATATGGGCGTCGATTCCCTTATTTATCCAGAAAAACTGGCTGCCAAGGAGGTGATGAATTTGCTGGGACACACAGGTACTACAGAGTTTGTCGACTTTTCTGGTGGAAAACTTTCACTTGCAGTGATGCGGCTGGAGGAGGATGCTCCTGTAATCGATCAAACGCTTCTTCAAACCGTAAAGCATAACCAACATCTCGAATTTCGAGCAGTGGCCATTTCTCGTGAGGGCGAAACCATTATTCCTCGTGGGGGCGATCAGTTCAAAGTAAATGATCTGGTTTACGTAATTACGAACCAAAGAGGCGTGAAGGAAATGCTTGAATATTCTGGTAAAAAAAATATTGAGGTAAATGACCTTATGATTTTGGGAGGAGGTAGAATTGGGGCAAGAATTGCATCTGAACTTGAGAAAGATGTTAATGTTAAAATAGTGGAATTGGATAAGGATGAAAGTGTTAGGCTTGCAAAATTATTTAAGAATGCACTCGTTATAAATGGCGATGGTCGTGATACAGAACTTCTTATGCAAGAAGGGCTTCAGTACATGGATGCATTTATAGCCGTTACAGGAAATTCCGAAACCAATATACTAACATGCTTGGCAGCAAAGCGAATGGGCGTTAAGAAGACCATCGCTGAGGTTGAAAATTTCGACTATATAACACTTGCCGAAAGCATGGGGATTGATACCGTAATTAATAAGAAACTTATAACGGCGAGCCGCATTTTCCGTTATACTATGAGTACAGAAGTTTCAGCCATTAAGTGCCTCACGGGTAGCGATGCCGAGGTGCTGGAATTTATTGTTAAGCCTAATTCGCTTGTTACTAAAGGTAAGATAAAGGACATATCCTTTCCAAAAGATGCAATAATTGGTGGCGTTGTTCGAGGCGATTCTAGCTATATTGCTACCGGGATAACCGAAATAAAAGCCTTTGATAGAGTTGTAGTGTTTGCACTCCCTTCAGCCATTAATAAAGTTGGTAAGTTTTTTAACTAGGGAGGTAAAAAAAGTGTGGGTAAGCTACTTACATCGCACCGCTACAACCGCCTACCCTTGCTACCTTCCGATCCTGGGGGAGTTCAGCAGGAGCTGGTCGTGTAAGACCTACCCACAGCGCAAAGATAGTAACATCTTTACAACTCTTCAAAGTTTTTTGCAGCATATATCCCTTTTTCTAATATCTTTGCTAGTCCTTAACTAATTAATAACCTATTATGGATACGAGAACTAATCAAATGTTAAAATCGACAACAACCTATGGCTTAGCGCTGGGTATTATCGTTGTTATTTATTCTCTAATACTTTTTCTATTAAACATAATGCCCATTGGTATTGTGAAGCCATTTATACTCACTATTGTAAGTATTGCAATTTACTTTGTTGGTATACTAATGTTTAGTAAAAAAGTTAGCAAAGAGGTTTACAACGGAGAGGTGACCTTTCAACAGGGTTTGCTGATAGGGATTCTTATCGGTTTTTTTGCAGCAATAATTACATCAGCATACTCGTATCTTCAAAATGTGATTATTGATCCTGATTATATGAATCGATACATCAGTGCCCAAGGCGAATGGATGGCAAATTATATGTCCTCAAAAGGTCTGCCTGGGGATCAAGTAGATAGTGTCCTCGAGGGCCTTGACGCCGCAAGGGATACAAAAATCACCTTTGGCACTTATATTAAGTCGGTAGCTTTTAGTACTCTTGGCTTTGGAGTTATTAGTCTTATTACTGCAGCAATTATTAGAAAGAGGGAGAAAACACCTTTTGAATAAGTAGAGAATTTTATTAGATGGATATTTCAATTATAGTTCCGCTTTACAACGAGGAGGAATCGTTACCCGAACTTGTTGCATGGATACAAAGAGTGATGGATAAGAATGGCTTCACTTTTGAAACCATTCTTGTTGATGATGGGAGTAACGATAAGAGTTGGAGTGTAATAGAAAATATTTGCGCAAAGCATTCTTTTGCCAAAGGCATAAAGTTTAGACGCAACTATGGTAAATCTGCTGCTCTGCATGTGGGGTTTCAGATGGCAAAGGGTAATATAGTTGCTACCATGGATGCCGACTTGCAGGATAGCCCTGAGGAAATTCCTGAGATGTGTAGAATGATTACTGAAGAGGGCTATGATTTAATTTCAGGATGGAAAAAGAAACGGTACGATCCGATTTCGAAAACAATTCCAAGCAAATTTTTCAATAGAACGGTTAGAGCATTTACAGGTATAAAACTACACGATTTTAACTGTGGACTTAAAGCCTATCGTAAAGAGGTAATTAAAAGCATCGAGATTTTTGGTGAGATGCATAGGTATATTCCAGTTCTCGCAAAACAGGCAGGCTTTAAGCGTATTGGCGAAAAAGTGGTGACACATCAGGAGCGCAAGTATGGTGTAACCAAGTTTGGGTTCGAAAGGTTTATAAACGGTTTTCTCGACCTTTTTACCGTAATATTTGTAACCCGATTTGGGAAAAAGCCCATGCACCTGTTTGGAACCCTTGGTACCTTAATGTTTTTAACAGGGGGCATAATGAGCATTTGGATTATAGTAGAAAAGATTTATTCTCAGTATCATTCCCTAGAGTTTAGACCGATTGCAGATCAACCACTATTTTATATCGCTTTGGTAATGGCAATTATTGGAGTGCAACTCTTTGTTGCCGGCTTCTTGGGCGAATTGGTTTCCCGTAGTTCTGCAGATAGGAACCATTATCTGATTGAAAAAGAAATTGGAGTTTAATTTTTAAATCCTGCTGATAATGAGGCGTTAGGGTGCTAGCTTAAGCACCTTATTTGATAGTCTATGCCTTTAAGTATAATCAAACGTTTGCGATAAAAAAACGATATCTGTTATACTCTTTGAACTTATCAGTTTTTTTTATACTAAATTTAGCACTGAACTTTGCACTTTAAAGCAAAGGTCTTTATAGCACTAAAACGATACAACTATGGCAAATGAAACTAAATCAAAAGGGGTAATTGCAATTTTAACTGGCGGTGGTGATGTACCTGGCCTTAATCCTGCAATTAGAGCGGTAACCATTCGCGCATTGCGCGAGGGCTATCAGGTAGTGGGTATTCGCAGAGGTTGGGCAGGCTTAATTGAGATTGTGCGTGATAAGGATGCTGATAATAGCCATTGCTATGAATGTTTAACTGAGGGAAGGGTTAATAAAGCATTCCGAACAGGAGGAACTTTCCTGCACACCTCGCGAACAAATCCCTCAAAGGTCTCTAAGAATAATGTTCCCATTCATCTACAGGATAAGTATAAAAAGGATGTAAATGACCTTACTCCCGAGGTAATTAAAAATCTTGATTTTGTGGGTATAGATTATCTTATTCCTATTGGTGGTGACGATACCCTTAGCTATGGGGTACGCCTATACCAGGAGGGGAGAAAAGTGATTGCCATTCCTAAAACAATGGATAACGATGTGCCAGGGACTGATTACTGCATAGGTTTTAGTACTTGTATTACTCGTACAATTGCCATGACTGATATACTTCGCACCTCAGCAGGTTCGCACGAGCGTATACTTGTTATGGAAGTGTTTGGGCGTTATGCTGGCTTTACGGCTATGCTTCCCACAATGGCAGGAGTTGCAAATCGCTGTGTAATTCCCGAGCACAAGTTTGATATTGATCTGCTTACCGAACTATTGGTTGATGATAGACACAGAAACCCAAGCAACTACTCATCAGTGATGGTTAGTGAGGGTGCTATATTTAAGGGTATGGATAAAATGGTTTTTGAAGGTGCAGAACTTGATGCCTATGGCCATGCAAAACTTGGTGGAATTGGCGATGTTATCTCTCAAAAAATAAAGGAGTTAACCCCTAAGTATAATAATGGAAAAAGGATTAATACCATTACTCAAAAATTAGGCTATTTGGTAAGGGGAGGGGAGCCCGATGCCATCGACTCGATTGTTCCCATGGCATTTGGAAACCTTGCGCTTGACCTTATTTTAAGCGGAGTACACGGAAGGTTGATAGTTCTTAAGAATGGTCGTTACGACAATATGCCCATTGACGTTGTAGTTAGTAAAAAGAAGATTGTAAATGTTGAGAAACATTACAACATTGAGCGCCTACGACCATATTACAAGAAATTTGAGATGCTTCCGCTTTTTATAATGACTAACGAGTAGCTAGTTCATTTTTAAGATTAGTGACCTTTTACTATGCATTGCTGCTAGTAAAAGGTCTTTTTTGTTGAGGTTTGGAGGTTTACTTTTTCTTTAAATTGTAATGAATCCTTTAGGTATGGTCTCCGAAACTCTATATATTACACAAACGGTATAGTTTTCTCTTTCGGATTAAGGGTGTTGGTTTATCTATTATTAAGATTGTTTTAAAAAGCAGTGAGCCGAGTATTATTAATGCTCGGCTCACTGTTCTAAAGGATTTTATTATAGAACTATCTTTAAAGCCTTTTCTGCTGCATTCAGGGTGGGCTCAATGGAGAGTGGCGTACCAACAGCTCCTTTCATCCAAAGTTGAGGGATTATTTTGCCTTGCTCAAAGATACGTTGTACCTCGTTGGCAAAATTTTTACCGGCAATCTGCTGCTCAAGCTGAAAATCGATAAGGTGTCCTATGGGATATGCAGAAAGGTATAGCGGATTACTAATCATATGGCTGTAAATAGCTAGAATTGGCTCATCGGTGCTGCCAAAAACATCAGCATAGTATTTGTTCCATACATCTTTGGCAATGCTAATTGTTGCCTCTTTTAACTGTTCGGGTGTTGCATTTGGGTTGCTGTATAGCCAACGCCAAAGGTTAATGTCAACTAGCGAAACGCCCATAATCTCATAGCTACTCCAAAGGTTATCCAATGCTAAAAGGTGCGATTTCATTGTGTTATTATCCTTTATTCCAAGCACATCTAAATCGCGTTTTTGGAAAACAAATGCCAAAGCTTCGGTAAATGCAGTGTTTGGAACTCCTTTAAGCATATAGTAATCAACATCATGTAGGGTAATGGTTTGTTCAACAGTATGCCCAAACTCGTGCATAGCAATGTTAAACCCTTTGTAGTCCATGCCACCCTGGCCAATGCGGGTGCGGAGCAAAGCAACATCGCTTCGCATGGCACCACCCCAAGCATGCCCAGCGCCACGGCTACCTTCAACAGTAATTTTGCTTTGGAGAAAGTTTGCCTTCTCTTTACTCCACCCCAATGAGGTTAGGATGTTTGGGATTTCGTTCTGGTAGGCCTTAGCCGAGGTAAATCTCTTGGCAACCACATTGTCGAGGGTTTGAGCGGGTATACTGCTCCTGCTCTTGAATCCATCGTACCAAATATCAAAAGGCTTAAGTGGCCGACCCAGCCTTTGGCTGATTAGTTTTCCTGCATCCCGAACCTGTTGCGAAGAGGCAAAGTCGATAAAGAGCTGTTCTACCTCTTCAACGGGTATTTCATAGTTTCCCTCAAAGGTTTGCTGAATTAGGTTGGGCATGGTTGGATTAAACTCGTCCATTTTCTGGGTTGCACCAAATAGGTTTAAGAGGTGCTCATATCTAGTGTTAGGCTCTGGGGTATATTTAATTGCTTTGCCATCTTGTGTAACATCATTGCTATAGGGTTTCCATGTATATTCGGGGTTGTTGATAACCATCTCTGGAATCGATTGATCAATAATCCGTTTCATCACTTGGTAAACCATTTGTTGAGCCTCAAGCCCTTCTGCACCATTTGCATATTGTGACTTTAACTCATCGCGAAGCCCCCAGTGGGTAATCAGTTTCATGCCATCGGGGAATAGTTGCTCATCGTTGTTGCTTCGTAGTTCACTCATGCAGATGTTGTACGAGTCGATATAAGCGTCGGCATTGGTGCTAATTTGCGAATAGTTTTGTACGAGTTCTGCTGGCACGCGTGAAGTGAAAATATCACCCATCCGAGCGAATGCCCATTCTTTACGAGTCCATTTTGGTCCAAGTTCTGTCTTTTCCTTAAGGCTATATGTGGGGAAGTTTAGCGTGGTTACAAAGGCAATACGGTTGGCAAAAAGATCTTCTGTAAGATGTGCGGATGGGCTAAAGCCCCCAAACATCATGTCTATGGGCGTAATGGGTCCCATATCGAGATGAAGTGGTCGCATTAAATCTTTTGTAATACGCAAGAAATTTCCAAAGAGAACCTCATAGCCTGTCGATAACTTATTGAATAGTGTTTCTAAATCATTCTCGTTGGCAATAAAGTTGTCGTTACAGAACGAGGTGAACTCCTCAGCATTCCCATCATCCTCTCTCCACAGGGTAGCAACTTGGTTAACACCACGTTCAATTCTGAATAGGCTATTATCTCCATATTGATCAACTATACTCTCGATAGTTTGATCTATTACGGTTTGAGGTATCGGGCTACCTGTGAAGCCTTGCTTTTCTTGTTTACAATTAGTCATGGTTAGTAGCAAAGGAATTGCTAGTAAAATAGTTAAACGTTTCATGCTGATATTTATATTAGTTAGGATCTATTTATGTATTTGGCAGAAAGTTCGATTAAGTTCTTGTTGACTAGTTCATCGTAGTGCTTAATCATCTCTTGTGTTAATTTAGGGATTTTAAAGTTATGATTTCCAATTTGGGCAATGGGTAATACCTTTGGTGAGGTGCCAGTTATAAAAACACCATCAAAACTATCTAGTTCTCTTTTGTGTATTGGTCTTTCTTGAAATGGAATTGAATTTTGTTTAGCTAAAGCAATTACCATTTTTCTGGTAACTCCTTCAAGAACATCCTTAGACGGTGGTGTAACCAGAGTGTTATTTATTACAGCAAAAAAGTTAGAACGGCTACCTTCGGTAATAAAACCCTCATCGTTAACCAAAAGTGCTTCGTGTGTTTGAGACAGGCAAATAACCTTATCGGCAGAGTGGCGTAATACAGGGTTTTCTAGTTTTACATTCGGATTTTTTCTTTCAAGTGGAATAAGTTCAGCCCTCACCCCATTTTGGTAGATACTGGCTAGCGGATAGCTACTCTCAATGAAGTATACTACTATTTGGTACTTATGCCTATTTGCTTGATCGCAGTACAGCGATATTTTTAGGTTTTTCTCTTTTACAGGATTTCTCTTAACAAGCTCAATAATATTCTTTACTAATTGGTCTACATCAATTGTAATACCTGAGAGTAGTGTCGATTTTTCTAGTCTATCAACATGCTCATCTAGGAAAAGAGGGATTCCGTTGATAACCCTAATTACCTCGTAAAAGATAGTAGAGTTGTCCGGTATTTCGAAGGACTTGGATTTGGGTACTTGTGAAACTTGATTGTTTTGGATGAAAAACTCTTCTTCTTTATCAAAAAAAAATATCATTGTGGTATGTTGCTAAATGTTTAGTAAAAATATTGCTTGTTTACATGTTACTCTTGGGTATTCATTAACTTTTCATGTTTTTCAAATAGTATTCTTTCAATTAAAGGGGTGTAGTACTCACTAAAGAATCTAGCCCTGTTAGTGTTGCTAAACCGGTTGAAAAAATGGTTTAGCCATTTGCCTCCAGCAAGTTTGGCTGTCCACATTTTAGCAGGATTATCGCTAAAATTGCCGCAAAAGTAAAAATAGTTAAGATCAGTTCCCTCAATAACAGCAGGGAACACCTCTGTTAGACCAATCTTCGTCAGAATCTCTTTCCCTTTAGGTGTTACATCTAAAGTAAAGTTAGAATGAATAAGATTATTGCCAGAGTCAATAAACTCAAACCAATCCTCAAAAACCACACTCTGCGAAACGTTGAATCTTTCAATTGATTCTGGATTAGTTTCAATGATTGGGATAGGAGAGTTTAGATGGTTTTCCAACTCTAACAGCTCTATAAGTCCATCATTATTAATGAGTATTATGCCCGACCCTTTATTTGGCCATACTCCAAGGTGCTGTGATCCGTACAGGTTTTGCATCCAACTTGGTGGCCCATTTTTAGCTGAAACATCAAATGTTGAAAAGTACTTTCCAGTCCACCCCGACCAGTTAATTTCCAATAGTTCTTCGGTTTTGGTTCTTACAAGCGCATTGGTTGGTGTGCTAAACATGTTATATTCTGCAATGGCTAGTTTCCCTTTATCAAGCATTTCCTTTAATAGCAGATAATCGTTTTGGTTAAGTCCGCCATAAACTTTTTGTGAACGTATAGGTTTTGAACTGCCCTTGTACCATTCAAAAGAGTACACACCATAGCAATCGGCATAAAACAGCATGTCGTAATTAGATGCATATTCTTCTACCTCATTAATTCTGATACTCTTAAGGTCAAAAATTTCATCTTTAAAATTAATAGGGAAAAAGCCATAATAATCGGCTTTATGGGAGTAATTCTTTTTGTTTGGGAGAACATATTTGTTGTTGTTTAAAATCCACGAAAAAGATTTATGTTCAGGTCTATCTATTCGAGTAACAGTTTTGTCAAGAATATAAGCGTTAATCACTTTTTTTCCTTTAAACAACCATATTGTTTTCATCCCTATAAGCAGGAAAATCACAATTATTATTATTGCTCCAAGTATTCTAAATAATCGTTTCATACTTCTCTTGGTTTAATTTGTAACAATCGAAATTTACGAATAAATTTCTAATCAGTCATTCTTCTATAGAGTTTGTTTTTGCTCTTTGGCTAATATAACTAAATACTGAAACCTTAAAGTAGCTTCGTTTTTTCTACATAATGGGGATAATGTACGACACGTATTTATCATGTAATATTGATTTTAGCTAATAAGTTTCAGTCTATTAGCAATATACGCGTTTTGTGTTTGCTTTGGCATGATATAAGCATAAGTAAAAGCGTGTTCCCCAATAACACGTTTATATAGAAAGCTGCAAACACTAGCAGCAAGGTTGCCCAGGTTCTAAGCAATATCAGCCAAGTTTGTTTGTCCAACCAGTTTTAGTCCCAGATTCAAATCGAATCTGGGCAACCTATTTTTTCTCTCCCTTCAAAGCCACTGAAAACTCATAATAAAAGTTAAAAAATAATCTTGCTATACTTAGATTTAGCATCAGGTTGTGTATGTAAAATACATATAGCCAATTATGTAGTGTAAATATATTTTAATGAGTATATGAATAAGAATTTTTGAAAAGTGTTTAACTTAAACTTCTTTCTAAACTTAAAGTCTATACCTTTGAATTACATTTAACTTGAAAATAACTAAATAAATAGTAAAAATGAAACATTTCCGTTTTAGTGCTATTCTCATAGCATTTGTTTGTTTTTTTAACCTTCTTAGTGCCCAACAGGGTGGCGTTAATTGGAATAATCCACTGCCAACCGACCCCAAAGTTACCATTGGCGAACTCGATAATGGTATGCGTTACTATATTCGCAGCAATAGCGAGCCTAAGAATAGGGCAGAGTTCTATATCGTTCATAATGTAGGAGCCATACTTGAGGATGATGACCAGGATGGTCTAGCTCATTTTACTGAGCACATGGCATTCAATGGTACTAAGAACTACCCCAAAAAAGGGGTGCTAAACTTTCTTGAGAACATTGGTGTAAAGTTTGGGCACAATGTAAATGCATTTACCGGACAGGACGTTACTGCTTACAATCTTTCAAATGTACCGCTTACACGCGAAGGTATTATCGATTCTGCATTGTTAGTCCTTCATGATTGGTCTAGTTACATAGCCTTTGAGGATGAGGAAATTGATGCTGAGAGAGGTGTGATTCGTGAGGAGTGGAGAACCCGCAGGACTGCAGAGTGGCGTGGTCAACAAGAAAAAATGAAATATTTATATCATGGATCGAAGTATGCCAAGCGTGATGTAATTGGAAGTATCGATGTTATTAACAACCATGAGTACGAAACGTTAAAGCGTTTTTATTGGGATTGGTATCGTCCCGATCTTCAAGCTATAATGATAGTAGGTGATTTTGATACAGAGATGATGGAACAGAAGGTTATCGAAAGGTTTTCAAAAATACCATCTAGAGAGAATAAGAGTCCCCGGCCTAATTTTGAAATACCAAACCATAAGGAACCTCTAGTTGGTGTTTTCACCGACTCGGAGATTACACGGACTATGGTAGAGGTTTACTATAAGCATCCGGTTGTTCCAGCCGACCAAAAAAATCTTGGTTACTACAAAGAAACACTTATACAGAAATTGTATGCCCAAATGCTTAACGCACGTTATAACGAACTGGTTCAGGAAGATAATCCTCCATTCGTTTTTGCCTATAGCTTTTTTGGTGACCTTGCTCGTACAAAATCGGGCTATGTAATTATGGCAAATGCTCGAGAAAACGAACCCGTAAGAGCAATGAAATCTATGCTAGAGGAAAACTATAGACTAAAGCAACATGGATTTACTCAAACGGAACTTGATAGGGCAAAAGCCGACCTACTACGCAGCATTGAGAACAGCTATAAAGAGAGGGATAAGGTTAAGAGTGGAGATCTTGTTTGGGAGTATTTCTCGCATTTTACCGAGAATGAGCCAATTCCAGGGATTGAGTTCGAGTACATGTTCTCTCAGTCATTAGTCCCTTCAATCTCTATTAATGAGATAAATGATAAGGTTAACGAATGGATTACCGATGAAAATATGGTAATTTTCATTACTGCACCTGAAAAGGAAAAGGCTAATATACCTGATAAAGATGGACTGCTAGCAATTTACAAAGAGGTTAAGGAATGTTCCCTTGAGCCATATGAGGATAATGTTTCTACCGAGCCTTTAGTAAGCGTTTTACCTAAAGCAGGTAAAGTGGCTAAAGAGAAAAAGAATGATAAGCTAGAAACCATTGAATGGGAACTTAGCAATGGGGTAAAGGTTATTGTTAAACCGACTGATTTTAAGGAAGATGAGATCTTGCTATCAGCATACAGCCCAGGTGGCTCTTCGTTAGTAAAAGAATCAGATGTTGCCTCGGCTCAAATGGTGTCAGCAATTTCAATGATGAGTGGTGTAGGGAATCATAGCAGTATTGATTTAGAGAAGATGCTTGCCGGAAAAAGGGTTAGCGTAATGCCTTATGTTAGTGAAAACGAAGAGGGATTTAACGGAAACAGTTCACCTGATGATCTTGAGGAAATGATGCAGCTGGTTTACCTCTATTTTACAAATCCGCGCTTCGATGAGTCGTCATACAATGCGTATATGTCAAGAATTAAGGCTGTACTTCAAAATGCGGGCAGTAGCCCTAGCTCGGTTTTCCGCGATTCAATTTCGTTTATGCTAAGTGATAGGAATTACCGCAGAAGGCCTATGAATATCGATTTACTTGATGAGGTAGATTTTAACGCTCTTCAAAGCATTTACAAAGATCGTTTTGCAGATGCTAGCGACTTTACCTTTGTTCTTGTTGGGAACATCGATATCGATGAGCTAAAACCTTTAGTTGAGACTTATCTAGCTTCGCTGCCAAACATAAAACGTAAGGAAACATGGAAGGATAATCAGATCCGTTTCCCAAAGGGCGAAACCAAGAATCCTTTTACTTTTGTAATGCAGGTTCCAAAAACATCGTGTTTTGTTGCCTATCAAGCGCCAGCTGAATACAATTTACAGAATATGCTTTACTTCGATGCCATTGAGCATGTTTTAGATCTTAGGTATACAGAAACAATTCGCGAAGATGAAGGTGGATCATACGGCGTTTCATCACATCTAAGCCTTTCTAAAACGCCAATCAACCAGGTAATGGCTCTTATATCTTTTGATACCGATCCCGATAAATCCGAGCATCTAGTTGGAATAGTTCATAAGGAATTTGCTGATATTATTAAACAAGGGCCAAAGGAAGAAGATTTGAAAAAAGCTAGAGAGTATTTCTTAAAATCACGTCAAGAACGTTTGCGTGAGAATCGTTTTTGGTCATCGGCCATTCGCCAGTACTACTCAAATGAGGTGGATATAGTTAACGGATATGAGGAGATGGTGAAAAAGTTAAGCACCGAAACTGTTAGGAAAGCAGCAAGTAAGTACTTTAGCAATCCAAATATGCTTGAGGTTATTATGAGCCCTGAGCAATAGATTTTTAGTAACCAAATAAAAAAGGTCGATCATTAGTGGTCGACCTTTTTTTTGTGACAATATGGCTGTTGTTTGATTTTTATTGTGTCGTTATGGCTGATGTTTATGGCTGGCAAACATTTTGACTTTATAGGGTTAGTTGTTTAATAAAGAAGGGAGTACATATATGAATATGAATAATTTAACCATAAAATCGCAAGAGGCAATTCAACAGGCTGTAACCGTAGCACAGGGTTATGGACATCAGGCTGTGGAGCCAATCCATATACTAAAGGGGATAATTAGTCAAGCCGAAAATTTAACTGGCTTTTTATTGAAAAAGGTAGGTGTAAACCCCCTAAATTTCGAAGGAGCAATCTCTCGTATTCTAGATTCTTATCCTAAAGTTTCTGGTGGTGATAACTATCTTAGTTCTGTTTCGCATAGGGTTTTGCAAAAAGCAAATGATTTTGCTCGCGATCTTTCCGATCAGTTCGTTTCGGTTGAGCATTTACTATTGGGGTTAATTCACTCTGGTGATCAAGCTGCCCAGGTAATGAAGGATGCTGGTGTAACTGAAAAGGAATTATTGAAAGCAATCAAGGAATTGCGTAAAGGCTCAAAGGTTGATTCACAAACAGCGGAGGATACTTACAATGCCCTTAATCGATTTGCCATCAACCTTAACGACATGGCCCTTAGCGGGAAATTAGATCCTGTGATTGGTCGTGATGAGGAGATAAGGCGTGTACTTCAAATTCTCACGCGTCGTACAAAGAATAACCCCATTCTAATTGGAGAGCCTGGCGTTGGGAAAACTGCCATTGGAGAAGGTTTAGCCCATAGAATTATTACTGGTGATGTTCCCGAAAATCTTAAAAACAAACAGGTATATTCGCTTGATATGGGTGCCCTAATTGCAGGTGCTAAATACAAAGGAGAGTTTGAGGAGAGATTGAAATCGGTAGTGAAAGAGGTGATTGCATCCGATGGTGAAGTTGTTCTTTTTATTGATGAAATTCACACTCTGGTTGGTGCTGGTAAGGGCGAAGGTGCAATGGATGCTGCTAATATCCTAAAGCCTGCTTTAGCTCGTGGTGAGCTTAGGGCAATTGGTGCTACCACGCTAAACGAGTATCAAAAGTATTTCGAAAAGGATAAGGCGTTAGAACGAAGATTTCAAACTGTATTGATTGATGAGCCTTCAATGGCTGATTCTATCTCTATTTTAAGAGGATTGAAGGAGCTGTATGAGGCTCATCATTCGGTTAGGATTATGGACGAGGCAGTTATTGCCGCGGTTGAACTTTCGCATCGATATATAACCGATAGGTTTTTACCCGATAAAGCAATCGATCTTATCGATGAGGCAGCATCAAAACTAAGGCTTGAGATGAACTCGGTGCCCGAAAGTATAGACGAAATTGAACGACGGATAAAGCAGCTGGAGATTGAGCGTGAGGCTATTAAGCGTGAGGGAGATAAGGTTAAACTTGATGTGCTAAGCAAAGAGATTGCAAACCTGCACGAAGAGCGAAACTCGCTTAGGGCTCAATGGCTCGAAGAGAAGGGTATAATTGAAAAAATCCAAGAAAACAAGAAAGCAATTGATGGCTATAAACTTGAAGCTGTGGATGCCGAGAGAAGAGGCGATTACGGTAAGGTAGCAGAATTAAGGTATGGAAGAATTAAAGAAGCGGAGGAGGCTATTGAGTCGCTTAAGAATGAGTTAGCAGAAAAACAGGTCGATTCGGCTTTAATAAAAGAACAGGTCGAATCTGCCGATATTGCCGAAGTAGTTGCTCGATGGACGGGTATCCCTATAAGTCGAATGTTGCAAAGTGAGCGTGAAAAACTACTTGCCCTAGAGAATCAACTTCATAAAAGGGTGGTTGGTCAGAACGAGGCTATTATCGCTGTTGCCGATGCCGTTCGAAGGAGTAGGGCAGGACTTCAGGATGCAAAGCGCCCTATTGGTTCATTCATATTTTTGGGAACTACTGGTGTGGGCAAAACCGAATTGGCTCGTGCATTAGCGGAACTTTTATTCAACGACGAGAATCTAATGATTCGCCTTGATATGAGCGAGTACCAAGAACGCCATTCGGTTTCGCGATTAATTGGTGCCCCTCCGGGTTACGTGGGCTACGATGAGGGTGGGCAGCTAACCGAATCGGTTCGCCATAAACCCTACTCAGTGGTTTTGCTTGACGAGATAGAGAAGGCACATCCAGATGTATTTAATATCTTGTTACAAGTGCTTGAGGATGGTCATCTAACAGATAATAAAGGGCGTAGGGTCGACTTTAAGAATACTATCATAATTATGACATCAAATATTGGCTCACAGATAATTCAGGGTAACCTAGCCGATGCTGCAAATAGGTTAACTCAAGGGGTATTCGATAAAACTCGTGATCAGGTATTTGAACTCCTTAAGCAAACCATAAGACCTGAGTTTCTTAACAGGGTTGATGAGATAATTATGTTTAGCCCTTTATCCAAGCGCGAGATACGAGAAATTGTTAAAATTCAGTTCGAGCGCATAAAGTTGATGCTTAAGGAGCAACACATTGATGTTGAAATTACCGAAAATGCTGTTGATTGGATATCAGATGCCAGCTATGATCCTGTTTATGGAGCACGACCCGTTAAGCGCCTTATGCAAAGGCATATTCTTAACCAGCTATCAAAGGATATACTTGCCGGCAAGGTTGATAGTAAGAAAGCAATTACAATTGATTACTTTGATGGTGATGAGCTAGTGTTTAGGCACAAGTAACATAGAGGCTAGAAACCAATTTGTTAAGAGGAAACTTTCAAAAACAATTTTGAAGTTTCCTCTTTGTTTTTGCAGGCTGTGTCAGTCAACTTCATGCAACACAAACATCAATATAAACTATTGTCATTAACGCAACTCTGGCACACAATGGATGGCGGTATGGAAAGTGCTGGTAAGTCACTGTCCGAAAGTGATTGGAACAGTTTGCCAATTGCAGAATTTCTATCTTCTAATTGAACTTTTATTAAGTTCTTTAAATATCCTACATTAGAGTCATATTTGTATTTACTTACTAAAGTCAGTTGAAGGTTGAGTTTACCTACCGAAACATATTCAAATAGTTTATTTAATACTTGTTTAAAAGTCATTCCTAATATTGACCAATTTCTGTCACTTAAACTGTAAGAATGTAAGCCTTTAAAGTCTGCTCCAAGTCGTGTATTACTTATAATAATTGTTTCAACTTCGTCTGAATATTCTTTGCAATTTACAGGCTGTCCCCATATTGTAGAAATTATTTGAAAAGTTTGTTTATCGTCTCTTGTATCGTCAGTGTATATTTGGATAGTTTTCATGTTAGTCGTCATTTTTCAGGGTTGCCTATAACTACTCCGTAGATATGGCTATATGGTTCTTAAAAGTACTTCCCAAAATAATAAGCGGGATTTGGGCTCTGGTTATTTGTTAAAGGCACAAAAAAAACCGCCCAGAGAGCGGTTTAAAAGCGTTAAAATGATTTTAGGCAATCGTCCACACTATTGCGGATATCGAATACGGTTTGCAGCTGAAGCAATTTAACCAATTCCATTACATCTAGGCTGATGTTGCAGAGTTTGAGTTGGGCATTGTTGCCTTTGGCTGCTCTTAAAACCGAAAGCAAGGCACCAAAACCTGAACTATCAATGTATTCAACACCGGCAAGGTTTATTACAATCTTCATTCTGGGCTGGTCGATAATCTTGGCAACTTCTACCTTAAACTTTTGAGCAAGTGTAGCATTTAGCTTATTCTCTTTTTCCATTGAAATAATAAGCACATCGTCAATTTTCTGTATGTTTATCATAGGGGTTCTGTTTTGTAGTTTTCTAAATAGTGATTTAGCTCGTTAAGAGCCTTTTGGCTAACGACCTTAAACTCATCAATTAGTACTGAGTACTTCTCTTCATTAATACCCTCTTTGGCAATAAGCTCAAGTTCTTTCATGCTTTCAACAAGGCGGGTAATACCAATGGTAGAAACGCTACCCTTAACTTTATGAGCCAATTTACTTAGTGCCAAAAAATCCTTCGAAGAATAAAGTTCATCAAACTGTTTGGCAAAGGCTGGAGCCTGATTTGTAAACATAAGTGCTAAATCAGAAACCAATTCCTTGTTTCCGTCTGAAATAAGGTTTATTTGATCAATATCAATGTATGAATAACTTTGCATTTATCTCTTGTTGTAACTATTTGTAATTGTGAAAAGGCTATTAAATGAACTTCCAATTTACAAATTAAATTAATATCCCTTTCCAATCCAAATACTTTTATTTAAACAGTTGTAAAACTTTCTGTTGCATAACAACACGGTAACACCTTAATTATTGATGCAGGGAGTAGGAGAAAACCAAAAAAATCGTGTATTTTTGTAGACATAGTAATTGTTTAATATCAAATTTAAAATATAATGAAGAGTACGCCATTAAAACAGTTTCACATTGACCTTGGAGCCAAAATGGCTCCCTTTGCTGGCTACGAGATGCCAATTGAGTACACAGGTATAAATGATGAGCACGTTACCGTACGCGAAAAGGTAGGTGTTTTTGATGTTTCCCATATGGGGGAGGTTTGGGTAAAGGGTCCAAAAGCTTTGGACTTCCTTCAGTACGTTACCTCAAACGATGTGTCAACCCTATCAGATGGAAAAATTCAGTATGCGTATTTTCCCAATGGTAAAGGTGGCATTGTTGATGACTTTCTAGTATACAGGTTTGATGCCGAAACATACTTGTTGGTGCTTAATGCAGGGAATACTGATAAAGACTGGGAATGGCTTAAAAGCCATGCTCCAAAGTTTGGCCTTACTCCAGGTAAGGAACTTTATAATGCTTCCGATGAGTTTGCACAGCTAGCCGTACAAGGTCCCCTTGCGTTAAAAGCGATGCAGAAGTTAACCGATGAGCCCATAATGGACATGGAGTACTACACTTTCAAGAAGATTAATTTTGCAGGTGTAAAAGATGTTGTTTTTTCTATAAATGGTTACACTGGTGCTGGTGGTTGCGAAATTTACTGTGCCAAGGATGATGCGGTAAAAATATGGAAGGCAGTTTTTGAGGCCGGTGAAGAGTTTGGTATTAAACCCGTTGGTCTTGGTGCTCGCGATACGCTTCGTCTTGAGATGGGCTTTTGCCTTTATGGGCACGAGATTGATGAGAACAGACTGCCTCTTGAGGCTGGTTTGGGTTGGATAACTAAATTTGTTGACCACAAAGACTTTATCGATAAGGATTATTTGTTAGAGCAAAAAGCCAAAGGGGTTAAGAGTAAGTTAATTGGTTTCGAAATGATTGATAGGGGTATCCCACGTCAGCATTACGAAATTGTTAATGCTCAAGGCGAGATAATTGGAGAGGTTACCTCGGGTACTATGTCCCCAATGATGAAGAAAGGTATTGGAATGGGATACGTTTTAACCCCAATTGCAAAGGCAGATACAGAGATTTTTATTAGAATTCGAAATAAGGACCTTAAGGCTAAAATTGTTAAATTTCCAATTTATAAGAAGTAGCAATTAGTCAGTAGTATATCTTTAAGGTGTAAAGTTCGATTTTATCGTCTTTACACCTTAATTCTTAAATAGCAATGGATAAAAGAAAAGTAGAGGTTTGCTTCAACCCTGAAAATTTAGAGTATTACGATATCTCAAATTCGCATGTTGTGGTTGTTGATATTCTCAGAGCAACATCAGCAATATGTGCTGCATTTGCCAATGGGGCAAGAAGTATTATCCCAATACCGACCATTGAAGAGGCTAGACTCGCCAAAGAGAAAGGGTATATGGTAGCTGCTGAGCGAGATGGTAAGACCCTTGACTTTGCCGATTTTGGTAACTCTCCATTCAACTTCACAGCCGATAGAATTGCAGGAAAGGATATTGCCTATAGCACAACCAACGGCACTAAGGCCATAGCAAAAGCATCGGATGGGCTAAGCGTAGCTATTGGCTCGTTTCCTAATCTGGGTGCCGTGGCTAAATGGGTAAAACTAAAAGAAACTGGTAATGTAATGATACTTTGTGCTGGGTGGAAGGGACGCTTTTGCTTGGAGGATGCGCTTTTTGCGGGTGCATTGGCAGAAAATGTTTTAAGCGATTCTCGTTTTGCTACTAAAAGTGATTCGGTTCAAGCCTCATTGCAGTTTTGGTCGTTGGCCAAAGCGGATGTTTTTTCTTATCTTGAGCAGGTTGCCCAAAGGCATCGGTTGAAAAAACTAGGTCTTGACGATGTGCTTGAGTATTGCTTTACAGCCAATAGTACCGATAAAGTTCCAGAACTTGTAAACGGAAAATTAATGGTACAGTAAAGTTGGCGCTATTCCCTACCTATACCGCTGATTTTTCAGTGTGTTCAATAGGAACTTTAATGCTTTATAATATACCTTATTATTAGGAAATACGGAAAAATAGTTAGAAATTTGACAAAAATTCAATGATTTGTGTAACAGTTTAAAACAATTTGAAACTATGAAGAAACATAATTTTAATGCGGGTCCATGTATCCTTCCTGAGGTGGCTTTACAAAATACGGCTAAGGCTGTTGTCGACTTGGATGGGATAGGTTTATCACTTTTAACAATCTCTCATCGTTCAAAAGAGTTTCAGGCCATTATGGACGAAACTGTTGCTCTTTGGAAAGAGCTACTTAATATCCCTGAAGGATATCATGTTCTTTTCCTTGGTGGTGGTGCAAGCCTTCAGTTTTGTATGGCTCCCTTTAATCTAATGAACAAGAAGGTTGCTTTTCTAGAGACAGGCGTTTGGGCTAAAAAAGCAATTAAGGAAGCAAAATTCTTTGGTGAAACAGCTGTAGTAGCCTCATCTGCGGATAAGAATTTTACCTACATTCCAAAGGGCTATAAAATTCCTACTGATGTAGATTATTTCCACATTACTACCAATAATACCATTTACGGTACAGAAATTCATGAGGACATCGATAGCCCTGTTAATCTAGTTGCCGATATGTCTTCAGATATCATGAGTCGCCCAATTGACGTTAGCAAATATGCTATGATTTATGGCGGAGCACAAAAGAACGTTGGACCTTCTGGCGTTACTTTTATTATTGTTCGCGATGATATTTTGGGTAAGGTTGATAGGCCTATCCCAACAATGCTTGACTACAGAACCCATATTGACAAGGGCTCAATGTTCAATACACCTCCATGTGGCTCTATCTATACTATGCGCGAAACCCTAAAGTGGTTTAAGAGCATGGGTGGACTAGAGAAGATCCATGAGATGAATAAGAAGAAAGCTAAACTAATTTACGATGAAATTGATCGTAATAAGATGTTTGTAGGAACTGCAGTAAAAGAGGATCGTTCCTTAATGAATATCTGTTTTGTAATGGATGAGAAATATAAGGAAAAAGAAGCCGCTTTCTTGGAGTTTGCTACTAAGGCAGGTATGGTAGGCGTTAAAGGACATCGTTCTGTTGGTGGATTCCGCGCATCTGTATACAATGCACACCCAATTGAGAGCGCTCAAGCTCTTGTTGATTGCATGAAGGAGTTCGAAAAGCAAAACGCTTAAGCTTAATAATACAATGGGTTGGGCATAATTGCTCCAACCCATTTCTTATCATTTAGTTAGCACATTAATCAATTTTAAAGATAAATGTTATGGCAAAAGTTTTAGTTGCAACAGAAAAACCTTTCGCTAAGGAAGCAGTTGCAGGGATTAAAAAGATTGTTGAAGGAGCAGGCTTTGAATTAGCACTCCTTGAAAAATATACAGACAAAGCGGATTTACTGAAGGCAGTTGCCGATGTTGAAGGGCTGATTGTTAGAAGCGATAAAATTACAGCTGATGTTATTGAAGCTGCAAAAAAACTTAAGGTAGTTGTTCGTGCCGGAGCAGGTTACGACAACCTTGATCTTGCAGCTTGCTCTGCAAAAGGTGTAGTTGCAATGAATACACCAGGTCAAAACTCCAATGCTGTGGCAGAACTTGTTTTTGGTTTCCTGCTTCAACTTACCAGAAATGGTTTTGACGGTACAGCTGGAACTGAGCTGAAAGGTAAAAAAATTGGTTTGCACGCTTTTGGTCACATTGGTAAAATTGTAGCGCGCATAGCTAATGGTTTTGGGATGGAAGTATATGCTTTTTCTCCATCGTTAGCTCGCAACCCAGCTTTAGGGAAAGAACATGGTGTTATTGCGGTAAAAAATCCCGAAGAATTATATGATAAATGTGAGATTATTTCGTTGGGAATGCCTGCAAATGCTGATACAAAAGAAAGTATTAACTATGATTTAATGAACCGTTTACCGGAACATGGGATTATTATAAATACTGCTCGTAAAGAGGTTATGAATGAGGCTGACTTGGTTCGTATTATGACTGAAAAGCCAAAATTCAGGTATGCAACTGACATAGCTGCCAGTAATCAAGCAGAACTTGTTGAGAAGTTTGGTAAAAGAGCCTTTTCATCTGTCAAAAAGATGGGCGCCCAAACTTCTGAGGCAAACATTAATGCTGGTTTAGCATCTGCTAATCAGGTTGTAAACCTTATCAAAAAAGACGACCGTACCTATCAGGTTAACAAGTAGTTTCCTTAGGTTAGGCCATTAGCTCCTGCTTTAAAGGGAAATGCAGTTTTTAAATCTGATTTTCCCTTTGGAGCAGGAGTTTGTATAAAAGTAAACGAGTATTATTAAGAATAACTAATTTTTATAATATGATAAATATTAAACCTTTCAGGGGTATACGTCCACCCAGAGAGCTAGCCAAAGAGGTTGCCTCTCGTCCCTACGATGTTCTAAATTCTGAGGAAGCTAAAAAAGAGGCCACTGAGAAATCGTTGCTTCATATTATTAAGCCCGAAATTGACTTCGACCCAATTATCGATGAGCATTCAAAGGAAGCTTACGATAAGGCGGTTGAGAATTTTAAGAAGTGGTTAGACAAAGGCTGGCTGGTACAGGATCAAAAGGAGGTGTACTATATCTATGCTCAAACCATGGAGGGTAGAACTCAGTATGGACTTGCTGTAGCTTGTCATTTTGAGGACTATGTTGAGGGTAGAATTAAGAAGCATGAGCTTACCAGACCCGATAAGGAAGAGGATAGAATGACTCATGTGCGCAATCAGAATGCTAATATCGAGCCTGTTTTCTTTGCTTATCCTGCTATAAGTGAGATTGATGCCATTGTAAGTGATGTAGTTAAGAACAAGAAGCCTGAATACGATTTTGTAGCAGAAGACGGTTTTGGTCATCATTTTTGGGTAATTGACGAAGATGCTAAAATTAAGCGTATTACCGAGATATTTGCCCAACAGCCCGCTCTTTACGTTGCCGATGGTCATCACAGAACTGCAGCTGCAGCAAGAGTTGGTCAGGAGCAGAAAGGCAAGAATCCAAATCATACTGGCAAAGAGGAGTATAACTATTTTTTAGCAGTTATCTTCCCAGATAATCAGCTTAAAATTATCGATTATAATAGGGTTGTGAAAGATCTAAACGGAAACACCCCAGAGCAATTTATTGAAAAGATTGGCGAGTCGTTTGTGATTGAGGAGAAGGGAAAAGAAATATACAAGCCCAACAGTTTGCATAATTTCAGTATGTATCTCGGCGGAAAGTGGTACTCTTTAACAGCCAAGCCTGGTACTTATGATGATAATGACCCAATTGGTGTACTAGATGTTACGGTACTTTCAAACACTATACTCGAAAAAATTCTTGATATTAAAGACTTGAGAACATCAACACGTATTGATTTTGTTGGTGGCATTAGAGGGTTGGGTGCGCTTGAAGAGCGCGTTGATAGTGGTGAAATGGCAGTTGCTTTTGCGCTATATCCAGTTTCAATGCAGCAACTTATTACTATTGCCGATACGGACAATATTATGCCTCCAAAAACAACTTGGTTCGAGCCTAAACTAAGAAGCGGATTGGTTATTCATAGCCTAGATTAATCTTACATATCTCATTAAAATTAGGATATCGGATGGCATTAGCTGTCCGATATTTTTTTTGATGCCGTATTTTAAAATAAATGGGGAGAGGCAATGAATTGCTAATAATGGTTTAGTATGTTAACTTTGTAACAAAGTAAATTGTATGAGTATATTAGATAACCTAAAGAAAATTAAAACGGAATTACCTTCTGAAGTAACGATTGTGCCCATATCAAAAACACATTCGCCAGAACAGATAATGGAGGTGTATGCGGGAGGGAACAGAGTATTTGGAGAGAATAAGGTTAATGAGTTAGTGGAGAAATATGAACTATTACCCAAAGACATTGATTGGCATTTTGTTGGGCATCTACAGAGGAATAAGGTAAAATATATTGCGCCGTTTGTTGGTCTTATTCATTCTGTAGATAGCATGAGGTTACTCGTGGAAATCAATAAAATGGCCAAAAGAAATGAAAGAATCATAAATTGCTTGCTTCAGGTTCACATTGCCGAAGAGGACACAAAATATGGGTTAAGTTCAGATGAGCTAAAGCAAACTCTTTCATCCGATGCCTACAAAAATTTAACACATATTAAAGTAGTTGGTTTAATGGGAATGGCAACATTTACCGATGATATGGAGCAGGTTAGAAAAGAGTTTCGCTCATTGTCTGTTTTGTTTAAAGATGTTAAGTCGAATTATTTCAGTAATAGCAACGATTTTAGTATCCTGTCAATGGGTATGTCGGGCGATTACGGTATTGCTGTGGAGGAGGGAAGTACAATGGTTCGTGTTGGGAGTATCATTTTTGGGGATAGATCATATGGTAATAAATAAAAAAAATCTTATTTTTCGAGTTAAAATACAATCTAAAAAGCACCTAAAATGGCAAATCTACAAACAACTTATCTGGGTCTTAAGCTAAAAAACCCAATTATTGTTAGCAGTTCAGGTCTTACTTCTAATGTAGAGTCAATAAAAAAATTGGCCAGCAACGGTGCTGCAGCTGTTGTCTTAAAATCACTTTTCGAAGAGCAAATCCTTCAGGAAACAGGAATGCTTTCAGCGCATTCCGATTATCCCGAGGCAGAAGATTATTTGAAAGCCTACGTAAGAAGCAATAGTGTTGATAAATACCTTGAGCTAATTAAGGAAGCGAAAAAAGCAGTTGATATCCCCGTAATGGCTAGTATAAACTGTTTCTCCGCATCAAGTTGGATCGATTTTGCTGCAAAAATTCAGGAGGCAGGCGCTGATGCCCTTGAGATAAATGTTTTTATTCTTGCCACGGATAGTAGGAAAAAGTCAGAAGATTACGAAGAGGTGTACTTTACCCTGGCAGAAAAGCTTAAAAAGGTTATTTCAATTCCTTTCTCATTTAAGCTGGGCGATCATTTTACAAATCCTCTAAGAATTATAGAGCAGCTTTGGTATCGTGATGTAAAAGGGGTTGTTCTATTCAATCGTTTTTTTGCGCCCGATATTGATATTGATAAAATGAAGGTTACAGCGGCAGAGGTATTTAGTAATCCCGCAGATATTCGTGACCCATTGCGGTGGGTAGCCATTGCTAATCAAGTTGTGCCTAAAATCGACATTTCTGCATCAACGGGAGTTCACGATGGTGAGGCAGTTGTTAAATTGTTGCTGGCAGGCGCAAAGAGCGTCCAGGTTTGCTCTACTCTCTATAAGCATGGTCATGCCCATATAAAGAGCTTAGTCGATTTTTTATCGGCTTGGATGGATAAGAAGGGGTTAAGCACCATTGAGGACTTTAAAGGGAAAATGAACTACGGACAGATTGGTGATCCTGAAGTTTATGAGCGTAGCCAGTTTATGAAATACTACTCAGATCATGATTAATATTTTCTGAGATGTATTAGAAGGAGAGCAGTTAATTAATCAATTGCTCTTTTCCTTTCTTCCAACAAGTTAATCATTTCGAGCAACAGCACCTGCTTATCTTTATCGGCTTTAGGAATTGATTTCTTTATTAATTCTTCATATCCAGTAGCCTCATCAATTGTAAGCGAGTAAAGTGCGTTCTCTATAACTGTAAATGCCTCAATTGCAATCATATAATTGCCATCGACAAGTATATTGAAGTAGGGGGCGAGGTATTTTGAAAAATCTAATCGGCTTTGCCATGAAACTATTACAATGCTTGTAACATCAAACTCTGGAAATTTTTCTGATATATAGTTTGAAATTATTTGAGCAGCACCCTGTGTTTTTATGTCGGAGATGTACTCCATAACAACCTTTTGTAGTGCTTTAGTTATATCCCCGGTAAGCATATCCAGTAGCGTTTCAACATAGAATAGTTCACCTTGCTCCTTTAGGTCTATTAGCATTGCTATAACCTTTTCATCAGCACTGGTTTTTAGTGCGCTAATAATTGAATTCTGTTCATTCTGCTTATTTAATCTCTTCTCCGCTGCCATTTTTTTATCTTTTGGATTGCAAATGTACAAATGAATTGAATGAAATTGTAAAAATTCTGCTGCAAAATGTATGCTTTTCAAAGTCTATATTATGATATAATACTGGTTTTTGCGTTATGTTATAAAGTCTTTTAAGCTATTTGTAGGTTTTCAAAAAAAAATATTATACTTTCGGGACTATATTAATAGAAAAGCAAAGGTTTTTCATTATATTTACTAAAGGTTTTTTGGTAGATAATTAGCGATATCATATAAACTATAAGTACTATGACAATCAGGTTTATAAAATTAAAGGCAAGTTTAGTACTGCTAATTTTTGCGTTGGTCATTTTTGGCTGTTCTTCTGACTCGTCAAAAAAGGATAGGGTTGAAGTGGATGCAAATGCTATTGTTGTTGATGAGGTTGCTAAATCAGGCGTGCAAACAGCTCGTCAGATTTTTTATTCCTTACCCTCGCCATTGGAAACTGCTATGATTTTAAAGCGATCAGGTGCACAGTACAATCCCGAAATCCTTAATCCGGTTGAGAATATCTCTCGTTATACTACTAGCAAAAGCATGGCATTAAACCTTGGTATTTATAGTACAGATTTAAGTTATGCTAGCCTCTTTGACCAAACCCAAGCCTCCATAAAATACATGACCGTATCAAAAAAGATAGCAGATGCGCTTGGTATTCTTAATGCCATTGACAATAGCGTTATACAACAGCTTGAGGAAAACGTCAACAATCGGGATGTTATTATGGATATTATTTCCGAAACTTTTCTGAACACCAATTCAATACTTGAAGAGAATGATAGGGTATCCATCGGTTCATTAATTCTTGTTGGAGGATGGTTGGAGGGGTTGTATATTGCTACATCACTTGTTGATGATTTCTCTTCTGCAGACAATGAACTGGTAGATAGAATAGTTGATCAGAAACTTTCCATGACAACCGTTATTAAACTACTTGAACAACATACAGAGAATGCTGACGTTAATTACGTGCTTAAGGATGTGAAAGAGTTAAATTCTATTTACGATAAAATTCAAATCTCAGTTTCTCGGATTGAAGTGGTAACCGATAGCTCTACTACAACAACCCTAAGAAGTAAAAATGTTGTATCAGTTAGTCCGGCTGTTTTTAGCCAACTTAAGGATAAAGTGAAAGAAATTCGCAACAAGTATATAATGTAAAAGCACTCAATATGAGATCACTGGTTTACATACTTTTTATTGGTTTATTTACAATGAGTTCCTTTACTGGAACCGCTCAATGCAAAAACTTTGCAAAAAGGGTGTGCCGTTTAGAACTTGCACCTTATATCCACGATGGAAACTACAATGCTGCAATCCTTACTGAAGGAGAGGATGCGGAACTCTTTAAAACATTTTACAGTGGGCAGGATTATCGAATAGCTGTTTGCGGTACAGAGTCATTAACAAAGATTGAGTTTCAGGTAATGGATGTTGAGCGTAGAGTGTTGTACTCAAATGTCTCAAATGATTATTTGCCTTTTTGGGACTTTAGCATAGAGTCAACTCAGCAGTTGATAATCTCTGTAAAAGTGCATAATAACCCAAACTCAAACAATGATGATACGCTGGAAAGTGGGTGTGTTGCCATTATGTTTGGGCTTAAGTTGGACTGATAAACGCTCACAAAACCATATGAGGAGCCGCTTTAGCGGCTTTTTTTATTAAATTTTTGAGGAAAGAAAACTACCAGTATAGCTATGTTTGTTTTTTGTTAAGTCCACAGGGGTTCCACATCCAACTATATTGCCTCCCTTTGCTCCACCTTCAGGTCCTAGGTCGATAATCCAATCGGCGCATTTAATTACTTCGAGGTTATGTTCTACTACGATAAGGCTATGGCCCTTTTGTATTAGCGCTTCAAATGAGTTTATTAGATTTTTTATATCGTGAAAGTGCAACCCAGTAGTTGGTTCATCAAAAATAAAAAGTTGCGGTTTAGTTGCCTGGTCCTTTTGTAAAAAGTATGCAAGTTTTACCCGTTGGCTCTCACCACCGCTTAGTGTGCTTGATGATTGCCCCAACTTGATGTAACCAAGACCAACATCCTGCAAAGGTTTAAGACGCAAGACAATTCTCTGGGTTGTTTTATTATCATCCGCCGAGAAGAATTCAATTGCCTGGTTTACAGTCATTTCGAGTATGTCGTATATGCTGTTGTCCCTGTATTTTACCTCAAGAACATCTTCCTTAAAGCGCTTCCCCTCACACGATTCGCAAACTAAAGTAACATCAGCCATAAACTGCATTTCAACCTTAATAGTGCCTTCGCCCTGACATTCCTCGCACCGTCCTCCTTCAACGTTAAAAGAGAAATGAGAAGGTTTATATCCACTTTTGGTTGCATAGGGTTGTTCTGCATAAAGTTTTCTTACCTCATCAAAAGCCTTAATGTACGTTACCGGATTCGAACGCGATGAGCGACCTATTGGGTTTTGGTCTATCATTTCAATTCCGTGAATCATGTGCATATCACCTTCAAGTTTATCAAATTCGCCAGGTCTATCACCAGAACCATTAATCCACTTGGCTAGTGCTGGGAATAGTATCCCCTTTACCAACGATGATTTACCTGATCCACTAACACCTGTAACCGCTACCATACAGTTTAGAGGGAATTTTACAGCTATGTTTTTAAGATTATTTTGCCGCGCACCCTTAACCTCAATATAGTTGTTCCATTTGCGAGGTGGGTGGGTTGGGTCAATATTCTTAAGCCCATTTAAATACTTTGCGGTTAGGCTTTCTGTTTTGTATAGTTTGCTAGGTGGACCACTAAATACAATTTCGCCACCATGCCTGCCGGCAAGCGGACCAATATCGATAATGTGATCAGCAGCGCGAATTATCTCCTCATCGTGTTCCACTACAACCACTGTATTCCCAATTTGCTTCAGGTCTTTCAGCACATCTATTAACAGTTTTGTGTCGCGCGGATGTAATCCAATACTCGGCTCATCAAGGATATACAGAGAACCAACCAGATTTGAACCTATCGATGTGGCCAAGTTAATTCGTTGCGATTCTCCCCCCGATAGGGTTGAAGACAATCTGTTTAGAGTTAGGTAACTTAGGCCAACATTCACAAGGAAATCTATCCTGTTTTTAACCTCAATTAGTATGCGCTTAGCTACTTTCTCTTCGTAGGGGCTTAACTTTAAGGTTACAAAAAACTGGTTTAGCTTGTCAATTGGGTAGTTTACCAGCTCAGGGAGTGTTTTACCTGCTATCTTAACATACTCTGCCTCTTTTCTTAAACGTAGCCCTTTGCATTTAGGACAAGTGGTTTTTCCGGTATATCGCGATAGCATTACACGATACTGAATCTTGTATCTTTTTCCCTCGAGGTGGGTGAAGAAATCGTGCAGACCAGTAAACTCTTTTGCTCCATTCCATAGTAAGTCCCTTTGCGAGTCAGTTAACTGATGGTAAGGCTTATGGATTGGGAACTTGTACTTGTCTGCTACAGCTATAAATGTATGCTTGTACTGGCTCATTGTTTCGCCCTTCCAACAGGCTATAGCACCATCGTACACAGATAATCCCTTATCGGGTATTACAAGGTCTTCATCTATTCCTACAACCTTACCATACCCTTCGCATTCAGGGCAAGCACCCAATGGGTTGTTAAAGCTAAAGAGATGTTCCGTTGGCTCCTCAAATACAATCCCATCGGCTTCAAAGCGATTCGAGAATTTAACATTAATCCTATTATCTCCCTTAAAGATGGATAGGGTACATGCACTATTCCCTTCGGCAAAGGCTGTTTGTACAGAATCGGCACATCTACTCAAAAAATCATCATCGTGCGATACGGCAAACCTATCAATAACTAGATCTATTTTAGCTTTTGATATTGCGAGTAGTTGTCGAGTTTCGTTGCTATCAATTCGGATAATCTTATCGCCAACCTCAACCCGAGTATAACCTTCGCTTGCCAACGATGCCAGTTTCTTCTCAATCGATTTCTCTTCGTTGGTTTGAATTGGCGATAAGAGCATTACCTTCTCTCCCTCTGGGAGTGATGCAATATGGTTCACCACATCGGTAACGCTATGCTTTGTAACTTCCTTACCCGATACGGGGGAGTAGGTTTTCCCAATTCTAGCAAACAGTAACTTAAGGTAGTCGTATATTTCTGTTGATGTACCTACTGTCGATCTGGGGTTGTGCGTATTCACCTTTTGTTCAATGGCTATTGCAGGTGGGATCCCGCTTATTAGGTCGACTTCGGGTTTAGTGATTCGACCAAGGAATTGCCTAGCATAGGCTGAAAGGCTCTCGACGTATCGTCTTTGCCCTTCGGCATAAAGAGTATCAAAAGCTAACGATGATTTTCCCGATCCTGATAGACCCGATATTACAATAAGCTTATTTCTTGGAATATCAACTGAAACATTCTTTAGATTGTGGACTCTTGCCCCTTTAATGGAAATAATCTCTTTACTCTGCATTATTTGAAAAGTGTTAACCCACAAAGTTACCCAAAGATTGTCGCTTTTCTATAAAAACCTATAATTATAAGGTAATGGAAAAGACAAAATATAATAAGAATTTGCTTTGTATTGTTTTTTTTGCTTATTTGGCACAATAAATGTCATAATCTTATATTCTAACCAAAAACATCTATTGCCTATAAAACACTTCTACCTAATTAACCAATAAAGCAAGGAGGTAGTTTTGAAACAGTGTGAACTTTCTGATAACGAACTGATTAATCAGTTCTTATCGGGCGATCAGATGGCAATAGAATTATTAATTCGTAGGCATAGGAAAAGAGTTTTCGGTTATATCCTACTGCTCGTTAAGAATTATACTATCGCAGAGGATGTTTTTCAGGATACTTTTATTAAGGTTATTAAATCCCTTCAGGAGAATAAGTATACTGATAGCGGGCGTTTTGTATCTTGGGTGATGCGAATAGCGCATAACCTAATTATCGATCATTTTCGGAGGGAGAAGCAACAAAAAACCTACTCGAACGACCAATCAGAGATTGATGTATTTAACTCACCTAAATTTTCCGACAAGAATGTGGAAGAGATTATGGTGTTTGAGCAACTTTTAAGTGAGGTTAGAAATTTGGTAGACGAACTTCCCGATGAACAAAAGGAGGTTGTAATGCTAAGACATTATTCGGGCTTAAGTTTTAAGGAAATAGCCGAACAAACTAATGTTAGTATAAACACGGCTTTAGGTAGGATGCGTTATGCTCTAATTAACATGAGAAAAATAATGCAGGAGAAAAACTTAGAATTAACATTATAGCAAAACAATAATTGGAGTAGTGCAATCGTTTATGTTTTAAATAAACCATAAAACGATTGTGCCTATGCATCAAAACTCTACATCTCTACTTTGGGTTTATCAGCATTACGATTATTCCTCCATAACGGATGATGTCTTTTTTCTGAACACCCTTTATGAACCAATCGATGTATTCCAGAAGTTGCTTGATAGAATAGAAGATTCGACTCTTGGTATATCGGATGAGGTTCTCAGCAAAATTCTTGAATGCATTTAAAAGTATTCTAAAAAAATAAAAAAACCAGAAATTCTGGTTTTTTTATTTTCAGGTATAGTATAAAGTGCTATAGGTTTTTTTAATATCTTTATTAAGAAAATAATTGTGATTATGAGAAATATATATAGCCTAATTGTACTGTTTTTCGTATTGGTGCTTCCTTGTGGTGTCCAAGCAAATTCCGGAAACCCCGAAGGGTCTGTTTCTTCTGAAATGGTCGTATTTAATGGGGCAGATTCTCTTTACGGAACATTGCTCTTGCCCAAGGATGTTGAACATCCCTCAGTTGTTCTGATTATTGCTGGTTCAGGGCCAACCGATAGGAATGGGAATCAGTTTGGAATGGTGAACAATAGCCTCAAGTTTTTAGCACAAGATTTGGCGCTGAAGGGTATTGCCTCAGTCCGCTACGATAAGCGAGGAGTTGGGAAAAGTATTTCTGAGCAGCCTGAAACCGAGTTTCTCTTTGAGCATTTTATAGATGATGCAGCGTATTGGATTTCCGAACTTGAGCATACTAACAAATTTTCCGATATTTTTATTGCAGGGCATAGTGAGGGTTCACTAATTGGAATGGTTGCAGCCAAAAGGGGAGGAGCAAATGGGTTTATCTCAATTGCTGGTGTTGGTCGTAGAGTTGACGAGGTACTCCTTGAGCAGCTTAGTCCTTATCCTGAAGTAATGGTAAATACCTCGAAAACTATTTTAGATTCGCTACTGTTGGGTAGACCTGTAGCCAATGTGTCGCCCTTGCTTTACAACTTGTTTCGCCCAAGTGTTCAGCCCTATATGATTAGCTGGCTAAAATATAATCCGGCTGAGCAATTAGCCCAACTAACAATACCAATATTAATAATACAGGGAACAACGGATATTCAGGTTCAGGTAAAAGATGCAGAATTATTAAAGTTGGGTAATCCCAATGCAGAACTTGTCATTATTGAAGGGATGAACCATGTACTTAAAACAGCCGATGCTGAGAGAACGAAGAATTTGAGTACTTACTCAAATACAGAATTACCTGTTGTACCTGAAATGGTAGCTGCAATTAGTGAGTTTATCCTTAAATATTCAGAACAGTAAACCTGTTGCTTTATGAGAATTCTTGATAACCCTTATATCCCGATTTTACTGCAGTAATTTGGGACCTAGTTTGGAAGTTATTTCCACTTTGGAAATCGGCCAAAAAAAACCAAGTTGCATGGTTTGTTGTAATTGGGATAACAAACACCGTTGGCATTTTGCCAATCATTTACCTAATTATCGAAAAGTACAAAAAGGAATAATCATTGGTTTATCAGGTTTGCCATTGTGCAGACAACAACTCCTGCTGTTTCAGTTCGTAGACGCGAGGGGCCAAGACCTACAGTTGAAAAGCCATTCAATCTGGCAAGGTCAACCTCTTGGGGCGAGAAGTCACCCTCAGGGCCAATGAGGTAGAGAATGCTTTCCCCCTTTTTAATCAAGGATTTAGCATGTGGCTCATCGTAATTACCACAGTAGGCAATTAGTTTTTGCTGCTCTTGCTGTGAGGTTATAAACTGACTGAACGGTGTTAAGGGGTTTAGCTTTGGTAAATAGGCTTTAACAGATTGTCTCATTGCGGCAATAAGAACTCTTTCAAGCCTATCGTGATTTAGATTTTTCCTTTCGGAGTGTTCGCAGAGTAAAGGGGTAACTACGTCTACTCCAATTTCTGTGCTCTTTTCAAAAATACCATTCAAATCGGTCGATACTCTTGGTGGCTGCAATGGCAATGTGTAAATGAAAGTTTCTTTTTGCAAAGTCTTGTACCTCATTAACTAAAAAATTTGCATATATATACGTTTGTACAAAGGCAGGAGTAATAGCATTACAATGAAGAGAATTGGAATACTTAGCGATACCCACAGACATTGGTAAGAGAACCTTGAGGAGTTTTTTGTAATTGTGATTAGCTATGGCACGAAGGCGATATAGGGAACATTGAGACGACGATGGTTATAAACAAGTTAATAAAGTGCACTAACAGTTGGATAATGATAAGAATGTTTTTGATGGAAGAATAAGAAAGAAAGCTTAATGTTATCAATTTATTAATGGGAATAAATGCTAAATTTGTAAGCATACCAGATTACATCAACAGTATGAAGCGCATAATTACCATAATACTCGCCATTATAACCTTGCTATCAACATCATGTGCTGTAAGTACAGTACAAGTTGGCAACTATACAGAAATTGACTGCAAACCAAAGGTGCTGACTAAGGAAAAGGAGATATACCTTTTTTGGGAAATGCTCCCAGTTAGAACTATGGATAAGAAATTGAAGTTGGATAACTATGAGAGAAGCACCCGACGGACGTTTTTCGACTCCGTAATCTATTATGGTACCATTGGAATATTCTCCTTTCAAACAGTAAAAATTAAGGTTAAAGACTGCGAGCAGGAGCAGGATACTGAACTTAATGAGGCTAGGAAATAGGAATCCATAGCATATTTAGACTATAAGTAAGGAACTGCATTATGCTAACAGGTTAGGTTTTCATTGTAACAAGTTATTAAAATCTCTAATAATACTTGTAGCCTAAATTATGACACCATACAGAATGCCTAATCTGTTGTAAATGATTGCATCTCTTGTAAATATAAGGTTTAAGCAGTTTTATCGGGAAATTCTAAGGATTGGTTTGTTTAGGATAGTTGTTCTGTTAGGGCTAACTATTATGCTTTTTATATTCCTGTTTGTACAAGCAAGTCAATTTCCCAATGCATTGTATACATCAATAGTTATTTTGTTATTATTTTTTTTACTGCACATAAAAAGAAGTGACAAACTTTTCCTTAAAATTAACTTCAGTAACTATAAATGGATTTGTTTTGCAGAGTATACGCTGGTTGCATTTGCATTTCTCGTCTTTCTTATAATACACAGCCATTGGTACTTGGCCTTGCTTCTGGTTTTTGCTCTGGGAGTTATTGTACAACTCGACTTTAAGGTAACTCGAGTTACCTATAATACGAGAATACAAAGATGGATACCCAATGAATGCTTTGAATGGAAAAGCGGTGTACGGAATCTCTTTATTTTAACCCTATGCATTTGGCTTGTGGGGTTTTTATTCTCATTTTTTGTTGCCAGTGTTCCCTTTACAATGGTGGTTTTAGGAATTATTTCTCTGAGTTTTTTGGAAAAGGGAGAACCCTACCAAATGATAATTGCATATGAAAAAGCCCCAAATAATTTTTTACTTTTAAAAATTAGACAGCTGGTAGCCCTACTGACGATAGTTTGTGCTCCACTAATTCTAAGTTTTCTCGTCTTCCATTATGAATTGTGGTACATCCCTTTTGTTATACTCTTAATGTTCTGTATTTTACAGGTTTATGCAATTTTTGTAAAGTACTCTTTTTATGAGCCAAATAGCAATTCGCCCGCAACCCAGATGTTTGTTGGTATCGGAATAGTTGGTTTTATGGTACCCGTTTTAGCACCCTTAGTAATTTTGCTCGCGTTGCGCTTCTATTTTAAGGCGAAACAAAATCTAAACTTCTACCTAAATGATTACGATTGAAAATCTATACTTGTCGTATGGAAAGAAAAAAGTGATAGAGTCTCTAGATTTAACCATCTCAGAGAATACAATTAATGGAGTAGTGGGGCTTAATGGTTCGGGTAAAACCACGTTACTAAATGCTATATATGGGTTAAAATCAGTTGAATCGGGGACAATAAAGTGGCAAGGAGAAAAGCTGACGAAAAAAGTAATTTCCTATCTGGTAACAGAGCCATTCTTTTACTCAAATATAACGGGTAACGAATATCTGAGCCTATTCAAAAACAGTAGTTTTGATACGAATAGATGGAATGAACTATTCCTTTTACCGCTTGACCAAATAGTGGATGAGTATTCCACAGGGATGAAGAAAAAACTGGCAATCCTAAGTGTGCTAAAGCAGGATAAACCCATAATTATCTTTGACGAACCATTTAACGGTTTAGATATTGAAACCTGCAGAATTATTCGCTCAATACTGTTGGGGCTTAAGGGGAAAAGTAAAACCATAATCATAACCTCGCACATCATCGAGACTTTAACCAATTTATGTGACTATATTCATTACCTTGAAGGTGGAAAAATTCTCTTTAGCAAAGAGAAAGAAGAATTCAAACTATTTGAAAAAGAGTTATTCGAAAAACTTGAGAATAAAAGCATAAAACTTATAGCAGAACTTCTCGGATAAAGAAACTGAGTGTAAAAGAGAAACTACTGGTTTATCAGGTTTGCCATTGTGCAGACAACAACTCCTGCTGTTTCAGTTCGTAGACGCGAGGGGCCAAGACCTACAGTTGAAAAGCCATTCAATCTGGCAAGGTCAACCTCTTGGGGCGAGAAGTCACCCTCAGGGCCAATGAGGTAGAGAATGCTTTCCCCCTTTTTAATCAAGGATTTAGCATGTGGCTCATCGTAATTACCACAGTAGGCAATTAGTTTTTGCTGCTCTTGCTGTGAGGTTATAAACTGACTGAACGGTGTTAAGGGGTTTAACTTTGGTAAATAGGCTTTAACAGATTGTTTCATTGCTGCAATAAGAACTCTTTCAAGCCTATCGTGATTTAGATTTTTCCTTTCGGAGTGTTCGCAGAGTAAAGGGGTAACTACGTCTACTCCAATTTCTGTGGCTTTCTCGAGAAACCATTCAAATCGGTCAATGTTTTTAGTGGGTGCAATAGCAATGTGTAAATGAAAGTTTCTTTTTGCAAATTCTTGTACTTCATTAACTATTTTTACCTCGCAATGCTTTGGGTGAGGGCTGGTAATTTGGCAAGTAAAAAGCGTACCCTTTCCGTCGACAATTTGAAGAGTATCGTCGATATTCATTCTAAGCACTCTTACACAATGCTTCGATTCCTCTTCGGGGAGGGATATTGGGTTGCCGAATACTGAGGGAATATAAAAAATTTGCATATATATTTGTGTTTGTACAAAAGTAGGAATAATAGCATTACAATGAAAAGAATTGGAATACTTAGCGATACCCATGGGCATTGGGATGAGAACCTTGAGGAGTTTTTTGGCAATTGTGATGAACTATGGCATGCAGGCGATATAGGGAACATTGAGACGGCGGTGGCTATCAAAAACTTTAAACCGCTTAGGGCAGTTTATGGAAATATTGACGATTTTGAGGTTAGGGCAGACTACCCCGAAGTTTTAAGATTTTTTTGTGAAGAGGTTGATGTATTAATGACCCATATTGGTGGATATCCTAATAGGTACGAAAGTAAAATGCTGAAATTAATTAAGGAAAAACCACCGAAACTTTTAATTTGTGGCCATTCCCACATTCTTAAGGTGATATTCGACAAAAAACACGAGTTGCTGCACATAAACCCAGGAGCCGCAGGCAAGTCGGGGTTTCATACGTTACGCACAGCAGTAAGGTTAACGATTGACGGTACGAATATGAAAGGACTAGAGATACTAGAGATACCGAGGTACTAAACCTTTATGGTATTGGGACTTCGGTATTCTCCTTGTTCTTTTCAGTGGTTATATTATCCTTAGTATCGGATTGTTCTTCAGTATTATTGTTTTCATTTGAAGTCGAATTCTCTGTTTCCTGATTTTCCAGGTTCCCTTGGTTTACTTCGCTTTCATCTGGGATTTTGCCGGTGATTTCATAGTATCTTTCACGGGCCCGCTGCAGTTCTCGGCGAGTACCTACTACAAAGTTAAACGGTATTTGTCCGGCTTTAACCTTAATTCTTCGTTCACGGGCTCGCATATTATTTATCGGGTCGTTAAAAAGTGGGTTGTGCGATGAGACCTGCATTGA
>JAQUJY010000072.1 GCA_028680705.1 Bacteroidales bacterium | reverse complement strand
TTTGTTGCTGATTATATTCTTTAAAATTAGCCTTCATATAACTGATATTCAATTACATAAAGATAAAAAAATCAATTGAATTAGCAATAGAAAACACTAAACATTTTACTATTAAAATCAAAAATAGTTGCCCCAGTTATGAGACAGCTACTTTTTTTTAACTAAAACCATTTTGGAATGGGGAAGAAAGTACTATATCTTTTAGTATTAGTTTTTATTTTTTACTCTTCGCATAGTTTGTTTGCACAGAACGATAAGTATAAAGTAATAAAGGGCGAACGACATTCATTCGATTTTAGGAGAATAGATAAGGAGAATTATTATCAAAATAGGTTGAGAATTAAAATTTATGCTGATTACGAAAAGCATGTTAATAATGAGCAGATAGTTAATCACCATATTTTTGGTATAGAGAGCTTAGACCTAATTACCAAGCAACTAGATCTAAAGGGGATTAAACCAGTTTTCCCCTCTGACATATTAAAATCGGGTTACTCTGAAAGACATAAAGCATGGGGCTTTCATTTATGGTATGAGTTTGAACTCACAAAAGATCAGGATATAGTATCACTAGTAGATAAGTACTCCTCTTTACAAGAAATAGAGATAGTAGAACCCGTTTTCAAAAAAATGTTAATTGATTATGAGCCAGATCAATTAGCTGTTTTGGATGAAGTAAATGATTACAATAACGTAGCCAATAAATGGTCACCAAACGATCCAAGGTTAAATGAGCAATGGCACTACTCGAACACTGGGCAGCAAGGAGGTACCATTGGAGCAGATATTGATCTTTTTAGCGCATGGGAAATTCAAAAAGGGAATCCTGATGTTATCGTGGCTGTGATAGATGGCGGTATTGATTATAACCATGAAGATCTTCAGCAAAACATGTGGCGTGGCATTGGTTATAATTTTGTAACAAATTCTGAAATCATAGAACCGCATAATCACGGTACACATGTAGCAGGAACTATTTCTGCAGTTAATAATAATGGCATTGGAGTATCTGGTATTGCTGGTGGTAGCGGAGGGGGTAATGGGGTGCGCTTAATGTCGTGTCAGGTTTACACATCATACACAAGCGGAGGTTTTGCACCTGCCATGGTGTGGGCTGCAGATAATGGAGCAGTTATTTCTCAGAATAGTTGGGGATACACTGAAGAAGGGTACTATGAACAAGCTGTTTTGGATGCCATTGATTATTTTAATCAGAATGCGGGAAGCGACTTGGGGAGCCTTCTATCCGGTGGAATAACCATATTTGCAGCAGGTAATAAAGGAGTCTCTGGTCAAATCTACCCCCAGTGTTATTCAGGGGTTATCGCTGTAGCTGCAACCAATAATCAGGACATAATTTCCGACTACTCGAATTACGATACATGGGTTGATATTTCAGCGCCTGGTGGCGAAACTCAACCGGTACAAAGCAGGGGTGTTTTGAGTACATTAACGGGTAATAAATATGGATTCCTGCATGGAACATCTATGGCCTGCCCTCATGTATCCGGTGTTGCTGCGCTGGTAATTTCGCATGTACCCGGATTACTTACTGCAGCAGAGTTAAAGGATATTCTCCTTGAAACGACGGATAATCATTATCCCTTAAACCCTGGATATGAAGGAATGCTTGGTACTGGTCGGCTAAATGCCGCAAAGGCGTTAATAAAGGCGGATACCTATATCACAGGAGTAAAAAATCCAAAGAGTTTTGATGCAGAAGTTATTTCGTCAGATAATATTTCACTATCGTGGATAAGGAATCATGTCCTCAATCCTGTTGTAGTAGCCTATAGCACAAACCCTAATTTTGGAGTACCTGATGCAAGTATTCAGGTTGGCCAACACATTGAAGGAGGGGGAGATGTATTATATATAGGCTCAGATACCGTATTTAATCATACCGAGCTTGAAGGGGTAACCCCTTATTATTATCGTATTTGGTCGTACAACCAGAACAATGAGTTCTCCACAGGGTTAAGTGCATATGCAACCACTTTATGTCCTATATATAATTTGCCCTTTACCGAATACCTGACAGAACCCATTATGCCTATCTGCTGGAGCACTATATGGGAAAATGGGATTGGCCAAGTTTGGTCGTATTCAAACACAAGCCAAAGTGGTGGGCAGCCCGGTGAATTCAAAGCCTCTTTTGTGTCATCAGTTGGGACTTCAAGATTGGTTACCCCTGCTATTAATACCGAGGGAGTAGATCTGTTAAAGTTAAGGTTTAAACATTTTCTTGATATTTATTCCAGCGGTTTAACCTTTAAGGTTCAAACCTCTGTTGATGGTATAATCTGGACCGATGAAGATTGGCAAGTATTATCAGCAGATGGGGACGTTGGTCCTGAATCTATAGAAATCCAGATAACCCAGAACCTGAATAGCGTTTCGACCTATATTGCATTTACTATAAAAGGAAATCACTTAAATTTTAACCACTGGTACATTGATAATGTTGAGATTGAAACCCAACTACCTGTTGTTATAACGCTTACCCCAACAGAAGTGACCTCTACCACAGCAACAGTTAACGGTAGGGTTAACCCTAGTGGTTCCGAAACAAGTGTTCTTTTCCAATGGGGAGCCAATAGTATAACCGATTATTCAATTGTCTACTCTGATGTTTTGTATGGGGTTGATGATTATTATGTTAGTTGTCAGTTAACCGAGTTGCAACCTCAAACCGAATACTCATATAGAGTGGTTGCACAAAATAGTTTTGGTGAGAATATTGGAAACAGCATTACTTTTCAAACTACAGCAAGTGGCATTAGTTCCGATAAGTCTAACATTGTTAGCATTTATCCGACTCCCTCATCAACCCATATTTTTATTAAGAATGAGATGGATACAGGTATTGGATATGAGATTTATTCATTAACAGGAACATTAGTCGAATCGGGTAATATAGAGAGTTCCCCACAATTAATCGAAATTGCTAATTTTTCCAATGGCATTTATATTTTAAAGATTATGCTTAGCAATGGGGAAGTTGTATTCGATAAATTTGTAAAATACTAACATTTAATTAAGCCCATTTTTCTTTTCTTGTTATCTAGGCAATTGACTTAGAAACAAATTTTTTTTTAAACTACCATCCTCGATGATAAATAATTTTTTTAAGTTATGAAGAAAAAACGATTCAAGAAGTTATTGTTTGGTTGGGCTCTTATGTCCATGATGCTTGTTTCTTTTAGTAGCATGTCACAGGGGCAAAATTTGGTTTTTGGGGATGCGTTAGCATCATCAAATTCTATAAGCCTGGTGTCCGATAGCCCGGGTAAAACCGTATTGCAGTTCAGCCTGAGCCAAATGGATTTAGTCCAGGTTCAAACCGAAAAATTCGGGAGTATGTCCGTTGCGGTTAGTGGTGATGCCCCCCAGCTTATGCGGAAGGGTAGTCCCGACCTGTTCTATTTTAACGGTTCGGTGATCATTCCTGATTTTGGCACCTCCGAGATTACTATTGATGCCGGCGAGTATGTAGAGTACACCGATGTCGATATTGCACCCTCAAAGGGAGTGCTAACCCGCAACGTAAATCCAATGGATATTCCCTACCAAAAGGGTATACTCTACGAAGAGGATGCCTTTTTTCCTGGTGATTTGGCCAAGTTGCGTGAGCCCTATATTCTTCGCGATTACCGTGGGCAGGTGGTTGATGTTTATCCGCTACAGTATAACCCTGTAACCCGTACCCTTCGGGTTTACCCGAATATTATGGTTAGCATTGTTGCAACACAAACTAAGGGGATTAACGAGCGAATCGATAGGAGGGCTAACACCGAGGTTCTTACTGAATTCCACCAAATCTACAGCCGGAACTTTCTCAACTACGCCTCCTCAGCAAAGTATAACCCTATTGATGAAGAGGGCCTCATGCTTGTGGTTGCGCATGCTGATTACATGGAAAGCGTTGCGCGACTTGTAAACTGGAAAAACCAGAAAGGGCAGCCAACAAAGTTGGTTAGCTATGCCGAGGCTGGTGGATCTGCTACAAGCCTCAAGGCATACATTACCCAACAGTACAACAGCGAAGAGGGTTTGGCCTTTGTTCTGCTAGTTGGCGATGCTCAGCATATTCCTCCAATGAACAAAACTGGCGATAGCGATGCAGCCTATGGGCACATAGTGGGCACCGACTCCTACGCTGAGGCGTTTGTGGGACGATTCTCGGGTGAGACAGTTAAGCATATAGAGGATCAGGTTGCAAAAACCATTGCGTATGAGCGTGACCTAACTGTAGCCGATACCTGGCTAAAAACAGGTTTGGGAGTAGCTTCCTCAGAGGGTAATAATCCTTCTGATATTCAGCACATGAATAGCATAAGAGATAAACTACTTGGCTATACTTACGATAACGTACACAAAGTATACGACCCGGGTGCATCGGCTGCAACCGTAGTTTCAAACTTAAATACCGGTTTGGGCATTGGTAACTATGTTGGTCATGGTAGTACTACTTCCTGGATAACTAGTGGCTTTGGTTTGAGCAATATGAGTAATCTCACTAATGTTAATAAACTTCCCTTTATTATTTCTGTTGCTTGTGTAAATGGAGACTTTGTCGGGAAGACCTGTTTTGCCGAAGGCTTTATGCGGGCGAGCACAAGCGAAGGGCCCACCGGTTCTATAGCAATTTTTGCTTCAACCGTGAATCAGAGTTGGGAGTCTCCCATGACAGGACAGAATGAGATGATTGATATCCTTACAGAATCATACACAAACAACATTAAGCGCACCTACGGTGGCATTGCTATTAACGGCTGTATGAAGATGAATGATGTTCATGGTAATGATGGATACAGAATGACCGATACCTGGGTAATCTTTGGAGACCCCTCCCTGGCTGTTCGTACCAATACCCCTTCCCAAATGGAAGTATCCCATAATTCCACTCTGTTTATAGGTTCAAGTTTTTTTAGGGTTACGTGCGATACAGAAGGTGCTCTGGTTGCCATTTCGCATACGGGTGATATGGGAGAGACCGAATTATTAGGCACTGCCATTGTTGAGGGTGGTAATGCTACAGTATTGTTTGATGGACCCCTAGTAGTTCTTAATAATCTTACGGTGACCGTAACCGATTACAATAGGGTGACCTATGTGGGAAGTGTTTCTGCAGTGCCGGCTGATGAACCATACGTAATCCTTAAATCCTTCCAAACAGCCACAAGCCCTGATTATGGTGAAACGGTTTCTTTGGATGTAGTTCTGGAAAATATTTCTGAGGCTCCTTATACTGCGAGTGCAGTTACAGCAACAATTACAACCGAATGTCCATACGTAACTATTACAGATGGAAATGTGACGGCAGGAACAATTATCCCCGAACAGATGCTTGCGCTGGATAACGCTTTCAGTTTTTCAATAGGGAGCGATATACCTGACCAATACCCAATGGTATTTACAATTACCATTGCTGGCGAGTACGGTTCCGAGAGTTATATTTGGGAGCAGATTTTTATTGTTAAGGCCAATGCTCCGGTGTTAGAGTATGGTATTTTGACCATTGATGATACAGCCAACGGGAATGCAAATGAGGCGCTAGATCCAGGCGAGACGGCAGATGTGTTGATTGTGTTGAGAAATGCAGGACATGCAGATATATCAGACATAGAAGTTGTATTTACCACGGCAAATCCTGGTCTGATTATCACTGGAGGTACAATTCCAGTGTCCCAACTTGCTGCCGGAGAGAGTACTTCGCTAGAGTTTACCCTCACTTTAGCGGATGATGTTCCACTAGGGATGCCGATGATCCTTACGCTTACTGTTACAGGAGGGTATAGCTCTGTGAATATTTATGAGTTAATTGTTGGGTTGATACCGGAATATTGCGAATCAGGGGCAAATTATCCAGGATCGAGTCACTTAACCAAGTTTATGTTTGGATCCCTAGAGAATACAACAGGAATGGGAGGAACCTACGATGACTTTACAGGTGATACTGAACTGGTGCATGAGTTTATGCTGGGCTTTACGTACGATGTGAGCGTAACTTTAGTTTCGGAAGGAACATTGCGTTCCAAAGGGGCTAAGGTGTTTGTGGACTGGAATTACAATGGGGATTTTACCGATGAGGGTGAAAATGCTTTCACAGTAAGGCCTAGGGTTGCTAATTGGACCGAAGAAGGTACAATCACAATTCCTACAGACGCATCGTTGGGGCAAAGGTTTGTGCGTGTAGTAGCAGTGGAAACCAATAATTTGAATAATATAAAGCCATGTGGGTCTTATTCTTATGGAGGTACAGAGGATTATAGAATTATCCTAGTGTCACCCGAAGCGCCTATAGCTGACTTTACGGCAACTCCTCTGGAGACGATGGAGAGTGATGTGGTGGTATTTACTGATCAGTCAGATAATTCGCCCATGGGGTGGAACTGGATGATTACTCCGGGTGTGGAGGGTGTCGAATGGGACTATGTAGAGGAGACCAATTCTACTAGCCGCCATCCCCTGGTGCAGTTTCATGCTCATGGTGTGTACAGTGTAATCCTTGAGGTTACAAATCCAGAGGGGAGCAATACCAAGATTAAGGAGGATTACATTACGATAAACGAACTGACCGAGGTGCCTGATGCCTTTTTTACCGTGAGTAGTAACGAAATTTTCTTTGGAGAGTCCATTAACCTGATTGATGCTTCAACGAATATGCCTACGTCTTGGGACTGGACGATTAGTCCAGGCGAAGAAGGGATAGATTGGGAATTTGTGTCAGAAACTAATGCTGGAAGCAGGAATCCGGAAATCAAATTTAGCACTACAGGGTCATATAGCATTACGCTGGTAGCGGCCAATAACATAGGTTCATCGGATCCTTATACATTGGAGGATGCAGTAAACGTTCTGGAGGTATACCTGATGCATTCGGGAACTATATCAACTTGTAGTGGAACATTCTATGATTCAGGAGGACCCTGCGGACAGTATGACTACAACGAGAACTATACGTTGACGCTATACCCTAGTGTAGAGGGTAATATGATGAGTGTAACCTTTACAGAGTTAAATATAGAGGGGCCGTATGACAAGTTAAGAGTTTATGATGGTAAGAATTTAAGCGCGGCTGAGTTGCCACTAATAACAGGAACCACAGTCCCCGATAATCCCATTGTGGCGAGTAACGCATCGGGTGCTCTTACGTTTAGGTTTACCTCCGATAATATAAATAACAGAGATGGATGGGCTGCTACATTGAGTTGTGTACAACCATCGGGTGTGCCACAGAGTATGAGCGATCAGGTGCGAGTGTACCCGAACCCTTTTAGCACGCAGCTAACGCTGGAGGGCGTAGCGGAGATTCACAGGGTTGAGGTGATGAACCTTATCGGGCAACAGGTGATGCAGATTGAGAACAATGGGGAGCAAATCCTGATTCTCTCCACGGATAATCTGCAGCCGGGCGTGTACCTGATTCGCCTGACCGGTGTGGATGATTTGCAGTCGATTGTTAAGGTTGTGAAACAATAGTGTTTTGAGTAAAAGTATAAAAAAAGAGGTGAAATTTCACCTCTTTTTTTGTAATAAAATTGTAAAATATTAAAAATGGACTACATTTGAATCTATGTCTAATACGTAAATTGCCTTTTTGTGAAAACATTTTCAGTTTTTAGTAAACGAATATTTCGATATTTATATCTCTCAGCTATTACCTTATATATAATTATTTCAACATTTTATGTCCTAAATACTGTACATCAAATTCAGGAGAACAAGGAGTTAAGGATTTCTTGTCTTTCCGAGAAAGAAACAAATTTACTTAATGCAGAATATTGTTCATATGTAAAGTACTTTTCGCAAACTATATACACACTAAAGAATAATCAACAGTTTGTTAATGCAATTTACGAGGAGAATATACCTGTTATTGAGGAAGTTATATCTAAAATTAATAGCAGTATATTATTTTCACATAATGCTCAGGTTTCTATCCAAACAAGCGAAAATATTTTATTTCAAACTAATGGATTTTCAGCTCACTATTCAGAGTATTTCTTTAATGAGAACACTACTTTTTTAGATATTGCCAACTATTTTGTTCTAACGGATTCTGGAGTTGATTTTTTGCTTGTTTCGAACTTAACGAATAATAAGAATTATAGTATCTGTATAGCCATAAGTGATACAGAGGTGTTTGAAGGTTTAATACCCACGGACAATACTTTGTATGCCCTGATAGATAAATCAGCAGTTAATCTTCAATCAGGTTTGAGCCAATCATCCGAGAATTATATTACCAAAGTAGTTGGTAAAAATGTAAAACTTGGTAGTACACTCAGTCTCATTGATATTCAAAAAACCAAACAGAATATTATTGTAGGTAAAAACAGGTATTGTGTAGTAAAGCTAGCAAATTTGGAAACTGAAAACAGGGAGGTAAAAGCAGGTGTTTTCTATAGCATTGATACAAGCCAAATCCATAAGGATTATGCCAGTCAGATTAATCGTTTGATTTTTGTTGTTGTACTAATTTTGGTGTTTATTATTATTTTCCTTTTTATTTTTAAAAATAGAATAATTGATACTTCCCTTTATTTAAAGAAAGGTCTTGAAGAGAAATTAAGAGAGCGGTCAAAAGAGATAATTAGTAAAAGTTCACAGCTTAATAAAATCTTTAATTCAACAGTTAATGGTATAAGAATCATCGATTCCGATTTTAATGTGATTCAGGTAAATGATTCGTTTTATAAAATGTCGGGAGTTCAGGTAGGCAGAGCATTGAATGAAAAATGTTATAATGTTTTTCCAAGTGTTAGCTGTCATACTGATAACTGCCCATTGGAGCTGATAAAAGGAGGTACACCTGTAGTCTCGAACAGGGAGGTTAGGTTTTCACAGCAGGGGCAAAAAGTTGTTTGTCATTATAAGGCCGAGCCATTTGAGGGTAAAAATGGAGAGTTTATTGGAATTATCGAAGATTTTAAGGATATAACAGAATTAACGATAGCGGAAGAAGAGCGTAGTGAAAATAAAAAACAGTTTGAAGCCCTGCTAAACTCTATGCCAGTTGGAGTAATTATTCGAGATTTTGATGGTAATGTGTTCTATCAGAATGCGTATTTAGATAAGGTTTTTGGCCTTTTCAATTACGAGAAAAAAAATATTCAGTATATATTTCCAACTTCAAAAGGAAATAGGTTTTTTGAAGAAGATAAATTTATTAATAAAAATGGGTTTGCTATTGTTGAAGAGCAACTAATTGATAAAAACAATATTGAACGTACTTATGTAACTCATAAGTTTAAGTTTTTAGGTGCAAGAAATCAACCTCTAGTAGGTGAGGTTTCAATAGATATAACCAAACGGAAACTAGCAGAGCATAATGCTTATGTTTTAGCTAAGGCAATTAACAATATACCCATAGGGGTCGTTATTACCTCTCCAGAGGGAATAGTTGAGTCGTGTAATCCGGAAATAGAAAAAATTTCAAACCAGACTGCAGATTTAATCCTTGGTTCCCAGTTTCCGGGCTTTATCGGAAAAGTAAACTTTCCAATCCTCTCAAATGCTATAAAAAAGGCTCTTTTAGGTTCAGTTATTCAAGGTGAGAAATGTTTTTCTATATACAATGGGCCAAATCAATGGTATGAGTTTTCTGTTTCGCCTGTTTATAATAGACGTGGAGAGGTAGCGCATTTAATTTTTGTTTTTACAAATATCACAAATCGCAAAGAGAATGAGAAGGAGATGTTGGTTGCGAAAGCAAAAGCAGAAGAATCCGACAGGCTAAAAACAGCTTTTTTATCAAACTTATCTCACGAGATTAGAACACCATTAAATGTTATACTTGGTTTTTCTTCATTGTTAAATAGTTCAACCATTTCGTTTGAAGAGAAGTTCGAAATACCAAACCAGTTACTAAAGCATTCAAACTCACTTTTAGGTATAATCAATGATCTGATTGATATATCAGCTATTGAAACAAACCAGCTAACCATAAAAAAGCGAGAATGTAAGCTTAACCAAACCCTCAAAAATACATTTAAAGATTTCGTTGAACAGAACGATGTCGCTAAGCTAAAAACCTCAATTAAGCTTGGTGTAGCAGAGGAAAATTTTACCATTTTAACTGATCCTGAACGTTTGTCGCAAGTAGTTAAGCACCTTCTGTCAAATGCACTCAAGTTTACAAGCAAAGGATTTATAGAGTTTGGGTACACCTTTAAGGATCCGTGTACTCTTCTTTTTTACGTGATTGACACAGGATTTGGTTTCGACATGAAAGAGCAAGAAATTATTTTCAATTCATTTAGGCAAGCCGACGGAACAGCAACCCGCAACTTTAGTGGATTGGGTCTGGGTTTAACAATATCAAAAAATATTATTGAACGCTTAGGTGGAAAAATATGGGTAAATAGCACCAAAAATCAGGGTTCTACTTTCTTCTTTACCCTTCCCTATATACCAGTTAGAGCTAAATTCGACGAGTTTATTCCGCCAAGTCAGAAGGAGGAGTATGATTGGAGAAATAAAACGATTATGGTTGCTGATGATATTGACTCAAATTTCAAGTATATACAAACTCTTGTTAAACCAACAGGGGCAAATATAATTTGGGCTCGCAATGGTAAAGAAGCTGTGAACTTGGTAAAGGCGAGAGCCATAGATGTAGTTTTAATGGATATCGTAATGCCTGAAGTTGATGGTTTTGAGGCAACAAAACAGATAAAGAAAATAAAGGGTGATATTAAGGTGATTTGTCAAACAGCCTTCCCAAGCCCCGAGAACCAAAGAGCTGGAATAGAGAGTGGAATGGATAAATTTTTAAATAAACCCATTCCGGTTAATGTCATGCTTGAGGCGATTGCCGAATACCTACAAAACTAAAAAGGCTGCTCAGCAGGGAGCAGCCTTAAGCAAACCTTACCGTAAAACTAGAAAGCAGTAACTGCTTTTCTCCTTAATTTAAATTTTTCGTTTTCGTTTAGTCCCCTTTCGTTATTGTAGATACTTTTTTCCCAATCACCATACATGGGGTTTGGAAAGATTATAAAACGCCTACCAAATTCGTTTTTGTATTCCTCCACTACCGATACACCCCAATCATCTCCTCTGTGTTGAAAAACCTCAGCAAAATCATTCAGATTATCACCAAGCAGTAGGATAATATCGTATTGCTCGGCTACTTTTTCTCTTCGCGGTTCTTTAGCACTCGTTTCATCTACTAGAAGAAAATTGTCGGGAGTAACAAATGCAAATCCTAGAGAATCAAGGTTTCTCATTGTCCATTCAAGTTCCGTTGTAAGCCTGTTGCTAAGGTATATAACTTCAACTCCAATTGAATCGCAAAATAGCGTAAAATCTTTTGCTCCGGGGGTGGCTTTAGCTTGGCTAAGTTTTGTCCACTCTGCCCAAAATTTAGGGTTGTAGGGTTTACCTTCTTCTACCATCTTGCCCTGAAAAGGGCTGTTATCAATCATGGTTTCATCTAAATCAACAACAACGGCTTTAGGCTTTTCTCCTTCTTCTTTGCTGAATTCAACCACTCTTTCCTTCGCAATATTAAATGCTTGGTAAAATAAAGCTTTAGCTTCAGGCGATTTTTGGAACCAAATTGTAGATAAGACCAAATGCTCCTGCGATAGGTCTTTGTTTTTGTCGGATATGTTGCATCCAGCGAGTAAAAGGGAAATAGAAAGCAAAATCCCAAATAATTTTTTCATGTCAGATTTTTTTTTGTGAATAATCTTTGTGCTTATCAAAGAAACAATATTTTTGGTAATTGTTTCAACATTACTCATTCTAGGCTATGAAATTTGAGAAATGAACGCAAAATGATAGCACAAATTCAGAGAAATCCTTTTTAACTTGTAACTTTTGGTTTACTAAACCGTCATACAATTGAATTTTAAGTGATAATGACTGTAAACGAGTATAATAGTTGCGTTGATTTTTATGCAGACGGAATTTTCCGATTTGCACTAAAAACTCTATCCGATGCTGATAAGGCCAATGATGTTGTACAGGACTCCTTTGAACGGCTGTGGGTAAAACGTAGTAAGGTAGATTACTCTAAGGCAAAGTCATACCTGTTTACCACAGCCTACCATGCCTGTATTGATACTATTAGAGACGATAAAAGGGTTACTCGTATTGAAGAAAGCCACGAATTATCAATTGATAATCAGTATACAGATTTGCAGGAAATTTTACATGCAGCACTAAATACTTTACCCAAGGTTCAAAGGTCGGTTATATTGCTAAGGGATTACGAAGGCTATAGTTATAGTGAAATAGAGGAAATAACAGGTCTTAACGAGTCGCAGGTAAAGGTTTACATTTATAGAGGCCGATTAGCTCTGAAGAAGTTTATCGGAAAACCACAAACCGTTATTTAACCATGGATATAAACAGAGATAATTATGAGTTCTTTCTTATCGATTATATCGACGGGAATTTAACTGCTAAACAGTTAGAGGCAGTTGAAAACTTCCTCTGGTTAAATCCTGATTTAAAAAATGAATTAGAAGGTTTAAGTAAACATATTCTAAAACCAGATAGTCAAACGTATAAGGATAAATTTACCTTAAAAAGAACAGATTATTCGGTTGTTGGTCTTGAGAATGAATTCGATTATCTCTGTATTGCAAACCTAGAGAACGACATCGATGATGAGGAAGGAATCAAACTCAACGTGATTGTAAATAGTAATAAAAATAAAGCAAAGGATTATAGCGATTACTTAAACACAAAACTTTTACCCAATAAGGAGATTTCTTATCAACAAAAATCTAAATTAAAAAGGTTTACCCTATTTGGTTACACCCGCAAACAAATCATCTATTTTTCCTCTGCTGCCGCTTTGTTACTTTTACTGGTTACGCTTTTTGATTATAATACTAACTCATCCGCAACTAAGCAAAATAAAATCATTGTTCAGGATATTGCAATACCATCAGTAGAATCTGTGAGTATTCTTAATAACGATACAGAAAAAGGTAAGAGACCAAATTCTAGCGACCCGAAAAGGGTTCAAAATATAGAGGTTGCCTCGACCCCGATGGAGCATAAGGAAGAGCTTGCCACCCAAATAATTGCTACAATTGAGCCAGAGCGAAAAAGCGAAGAGTTTAACTTAGCCTATTTAAAACCCAAAACAGCACGTATCATTAAAGTTGAAAATGATTTATATAGTCCCGCACGTTTACTATATGCTAATATGTTAAGCTACGAACCGTTGGTAGTTATAAACCCACAACAACAAGGTACAAGCAAAACTTTTGGACTATTTGAACTTGCTCAACTTGGTATAAACCGATTGGCTAAAGTAACAGGAAGAACCATTAACTTAGAAGGGGTAAGGGATGAAACGGGAAAAATAAAGCGAATAGAATTTACATCCGAACTATTTGCCCTGTCTGCTCCAGCTAAGCATAGAAAATAAAATATTATACAACTAATTGTAACTTTTAGCCATGGTTTACCGTCGTATAGCCAAACAGAAAATAATTAAAATTTATCCTATGAAAACATTAATTACAACTTCATTCCTGTTCCTATTTTTTGCAACTACAACCATCGGCCAGGAAAAGGAGACAAAAGCAGAAGAATTTCCCCTTAAAGTTGTTGAAAATGTAGATACAACAGCTGCAGTTCTGGATGAGAAAAATGACGTTTACGATGATTTTTTGAAGAACACCAAGAATAATGATGGCATCGATTTGAGGAAGAGCGACACCACAAAAATCCGGTTTGGTAACAAAAGAATTGTAATTATAGAGAAAGACGGATCCACATCTATTGAAATACCTGGGAAAAATGAAGAGTATACTTTTGACAGTAATAAGCAACCCGCTTTTACCTATAAACGGAAGCCACGTTTCAGAGGGCATTGGGCTGGTGTGGAGTGGGGATTCAATGGCTTTATGACACCAAATCAATCAATTAATATGAGGGATGAGTATAAGTTCCTCGAGTTGCGCCAAGGGCGATCCTGGAATTTCAATATTAACTTTATGCAGTATAGTTTAGGTATTGTAAACGATAAGATAGGGTTAGTTACTGGTATGGGACTTGAATTTAACAACTACCACTTCCGTAATCCAATAACCCTAAAGGTGGACGATGGTGTTACAGTTGCTGACAGTACCTATCTTTTGGATCTCAATAAGAATGTAATCAGGTCAAAACTTTCAACAATTCACCTTACCGTGCCTCTACTTATGGAATTTCAAATTCCTACAGGTTCCAGTGGGCATAGAGTTTTTATTTCTGCTGGTGTTATTGGAGGTGTAAAAATAGCTTCGCATACCAAAATAGTTTTTGATGGACCAAGTAAGGGAAAAGATAAGGTGAGGAGCGACTATAATCTTTCAACTTTTCGCTATGGTATAACAGCACGCGTTGGTTACAGAGGGCTAAAGGTTTTTGCTACATACTATCCAACGCCATTGTTCGAAAAGGGAAAAGGAGTAGAGGTATATCCTTTTTCCATTGGTTTAGTTTTGTTGAGTTTTAGCTGATAGAATAGTTTTGAGATAGTAGCCACGAGTTTCTCGTGGCTTTTTTTATACAAAAAATCACTAGTGGGCATTTAAAACCCGCTGATTCTTAATTGTTTAACTAATTGTTCTTTGACATCTTTGTAATCGTAATCTGTAAGTATCTCTCTCACAGGCGTTTTGTCGAGTAGGGATATGCTGAGA
>JAQUJY010000154.1 GCA_028680705.1 Bacteroidales bacterium | reverse complement strand
TCTGTATATCAAGCAGCAGCATAATTTGTAAAAGAAAAATAATATTTAGTATGTTTAATCTCATAAAAAGCAAGAAAAAAAACTATGTTTAAGTTAAAATCTGTCCAGTCAAACTAGACCATCTCACAGCATTACTTTGAGAATCTTTTTCCCCGCAATTATTTCATTCCTATTACTATCTATTGCAATTGTTCTTGATAATTTCTTTTCCCAGCCTTGGTTTTTGGGTTGGTTAAGGGTTGCTTGGTACATATTGGCCTATGCGCCAGTAGGATTACCTGTTTTAAAAGAAGCAGCTAAAAATATTTTTCAGGGCAAAGTTTTTTCCGAATTCTTCTTAATGTCCATTGCCACCGTTGGGGCATTCGCCATTGGCCAATATCCAGAGGGTGTGGCGGTAATGCTATTTTATAGCATTGGCGAAGTATTTCAAACATTGGCAGTTAAAAAAGCAAAAACAAGCATTAAAACCTTGCTCGACCAACGACCCGACGAGGTAACTATTTTACTTAACAACCAACCCAAAACCGTTAAAGCCGAAAGTGTAAACATTGGCGATACTATACAGCTAAGGCCAGGAGAAAAATTAGGGTTAGACGGGGAGTTGATTACCGAATCGGCATTATTTAACACTGCAGCGCTTACAGGCGAAAGCAAACCCGATAGTAAAACTAAAGGGGACACTGTATTAGCCGGAATGATAAACCTAAACACCGTTTCGCTGGTAAAAGTTACCACTGCATATACAGATAGTAAACTGAGCAAAATTTTGGAAATGGTACAAGATGCCACTTCCCAAAAAGCACCTACAGAGCTATTTATAAGAAAATTCGCAAAAGTTTATACGCCAATTGTTGTCTTTTTGGCAGTTTTTATTTGCCTTGTTCCTTACTTTTTTGTTGAAACCTATATTTTTAGCCAGTGGCTTTACAGAGCATTGGTATTTCTAGTTATTTCTTGTCCTTGCGCCTTAGTTATCAGTATTCCATTAGGCTATTTTGGAGGAATTGGGGCAGCCAGCAAAAACGGAATCCTATTTAAGGGCAGTAACTTTTTAGACACTCTCGCAAATATCCAGAATGTGGTAATGGACAAAACGGGCACACTAACCGAAGGTGTTTTTGAAGTTCAGAAGGTGGTGCTAAAACCCGAATTCCATAAAGATGAAATTCTGCGAATGGTAAATGCTTTAAAAAGCCAAAGCACCCACCCGGTGGCAACGGCAATTCATAATTTTGTGGGAGAAATAGACTACTCAATAAAACTCACTGATGTAGAAGAGATATCAGGGCACGGACTAAAAGCTACTATAAATGGGAAAGAGCTATTAGTAGGAAATTTCAAGTTAATGGATAAGTACTCTGTAAAATACGACATTGACCCAACCACAATAGTTTACACAGTAATTGCCATAGCATACAGTAAGCAATTTGTTGGCTACTTAACCATTGCCGACAGCATTAAAGAGGATGCAAAAAGAACGGTAGATAAATTAAAAACGTTGGGAGTTAAAGTCACAATGCTAAGTGGTGACAAAAGCAGCATCGTAAAGTTTGTTTCAAATAAACTGGGGATATCAAATGCCTTCGGAGATTTACTACCCGATGAAAAGGTGCAAAAAGTAAAGGAAATTATCGCCCAAAACGAAACCGTAGCGTTTGTTGGCGATGGTGTAAACGATGCACCCGTAGTAGCCTTAAGCAATGTTGGCATTGCAATGGGAGGACTTGGAAGCGATGCAACCATTGAAACGGCAGATGTGGTTATACAAGACGATAATCCAAGTAAAATACCAATGGCAATAAATATAGGCAAACAAACTAAGCGAATTGTTTGGCAAAACATTTCGATGGCATTTGTTGTAAAAGTGGCCGTTTTGGTATTAGGAGCAGGAGGTTTAGCAACAATGTGGGAGGCAGTTTTTGCAGATGTTGGTGTTGCCCTATTGGCAATACTTAACGCTGTACGAATTCAGAAAATGAAATTTGAACGCTAGCAACATTGGGCTAACAATGTATGTAAAATTGTTGCTTTCTTTTAACAGTATCAAATGTAGCCAAGTTTAAGCACGCTATTTTTGGCAAGCCTAAAGAGTATATTGATTCTTTGCAGAGAACATCCAGTTACTGCTCTCAAAATAATGTATATTTATCGTTTAATTAATAGAATTTATTCATAAGTTTATATATACAAAATGGATAGTACCAACAAGCATATTTAACAATAACTACATCCAAAAATGATTAGCAATACTGTCTTTATAACATCAAGTAAATCATATCTAGCATAAGAACAACTTCAATAATCTTAATGAAAGATATATTCTTTGTGCAAATGGACGAACCTTTTAAATATATAACGCTAATTACTTACGGCCTAATAGTAGCAACCTGGTTGTATATATTCCTTTTTTTTATCCAAAAAATACATCGGAAACAAAACCAAGATAAACTACTGAATCTCTTACTATTTATTCTAATAATTGATGCTTTTAGGACAGTATTTGAAGGTGTTTACTTTGGCTTAAGGCATGCCTCTCAAGAAGGATTTATTCCCACTAGATTTTTTGATACACTAACAAAACCCGAATATGTTTTTCTCCCAAAGTTTGTAACATTGATAACCGGGATACTGGTTCTGATTATTGTATTGTACAGGTGGTTTCCCACAGAGATGAAACAACAAATAGCCATAAAACATTTAATTAAATCGAAAAATTCAGCACTACTAAAGAAGAATCAAGAGTTAATACAGGCCAAACTGAAAGCAGAAGAGAGTGATAAGTTAAAAACAGAGTTCCTCAACAACATGTCACATGAAATTCGAACTCCGATGAATGGTATAATAGGTTTTTCTAAATTGCTAGACAACCCCGGTTTACCCTATGATAAACGGCAATATTATTCAAAAATTGTTGTAAGTAGTAGTCAGCAGTTACTTCGGATTATTGATGATATACTGGAGATTTCGAACCTAGAAATGAGGCAGGAAATACTAAACGAAACTAAGTTCTGTTTAAATGATTTCTTAATGGAGCTATTCTCTATTTTTAACCTAAAAGCAAAGAAAACAACAATTAATTTTATTATCAAAAAGGAACTAAGCGACAGTAAAAGTCATATTATCGCAGATAGAACAAAACTCAATAAGATATTGAGTAATCTGCTCGAAAATGCATTCCGATACACAGAAAGCGGGTTTATTGAAATGGGATATAATATTGTAGGTAATAACCTTGTACTTTATGTTAAAGATTCTGGCATTGGAATATCTCCAGAAAACCATGAGCATATTTTTAAACGCTTTTCTCAGGTTGAGAAAGAGATCTCACGTAAGTGGGGAGGGCTAGGACTTGGTTTACCCATTTCAAGAGAGAATGTAAATTTAATGGGAGGCGATATTACTTTTGAATCAGAAAAAGGGAAAGGATCAACCTTTTATGTTACCATCCCTTATAAATGTTTGGAAAGTATGGTTGAGAATACCTCCGAAAATAAC
>JAQUJY010000153.1 GCA_028680705.1 Bacteroidales bacterium | reverse complement strand
CAGCTTAATATCGACTCAAAAGGAAACTTTTTTAAGCTAAAGAATAAGATTAGTTTCCTTATGGCTGAATGCTATCAGAATGTGTCGCGGCATGGAAAATACTCTGCGGAAGAGAGTAGCCTCAGCGATTATCAGGGGGCATTCTACGTTAGGAGTATTCCTGACTGTTTCTTTATAGCCTCGGCCAACTCTGTAACAAATGATGTTATACCATCAATTAAAGAAAAACTAGAAAAGGTTAACAGTCTTAATGCTGATGAACTTAGGCTCTTGCTTAAACAGGTTTTAGCAAAGGGTAAACTATCCGACAGAGGTGGAGCGGGTTTGGGAATAATTGAAATGGCGCGAAGAACGGGGCGGAAAATATCCTACGATTTTGTACCCGTCGACAGTAAAACCTCACTCTTCTTTATTCAGCTTACTATTCAAAGCCCTGAAAACAAGGAAATTGAGCAATCAGAGTTGTCGCTTGAGCATATGAAAAACCTTTACGCAATGATGAAGGCAGAAAACTTGATTGTTCTGCACAAAGGTGATTTCTCCGAGAATTCTGTTTTACCCATCATACACATGATTGAAAAGAATATCCTTAGGCATAACGACCTAAGAATTGGAAAGCAGAAACTATACAATATATCCGTTGAGATGCTCCAGAATATATCGATGCATGCTGAGAAGAGCAGTAAGGCTAATCAGGGGTTATTTGTTCTTAAGCAGGAGGATGGTCTTTCCAGTATTGGAACCTGTAACTTTATTTCGAAACAAGGTGAGCAGCACCTTAGCAAGCATCTTAGCAAACTTAGTGCCCTCGCAAAGGATGAGCTTAATGAACTTTACAGGGATAAACTTAGGCTCTTAATTGACGAGAAGGTAGTTGGAATTGGGATTGGTTTAGTATATATATTTAGAAAAACAGAATCGGTTGACTATTGCTTCTCTGATTCAAATGAAAACAGACTCTTCTCAATATTTGTTGAGATTTGATAAACTTCTCTCCTCCTTAACTACTCGCAAAAATTTCTAAACTCAATTATTGTCACTACCACCCATTGGTACGGTGAAGAAAAACTCACTTCCAACCCCTTCAATGCTCTTAACCCAAATCTCTCCATGATTAAGATTTACAAAATCCTTACAAAGCACTAAGCCTAAACCAGTACCCTTCTCATTTGCCGTACCTCTGGTGGAAAAAATCTCGCGCCCAAACAATCGCTCAACCTGCTCTTCCTTCATCCCAATACCTGTATCGGCAACCGAAATCATAATATTATTCTCACCCCTTTGCGAAGCGGATACGGAAACAGTACTTCCCTTTTCGCAAAACTTTATGGAATTTGCTATAAGGTTTCTAAGAACCAACTCAATCATTGCAATATCTGCATAAACCTCAATATCGGTTTCAAGTAGGTTTCGTAAAGTTATTCCCTTACTTTCTGCCTGCTCCGAGTAAAATCCTAACTTGGTCTCTGCCACATCATAAATACTAAAAACAGTTGGAAAAACTTTTAGTCCTTGCATTTGGGCTTGAGCCCAATTCAACAGATTCTCAAGAAGTTCAGACGTATAACCAACATTTTTAGAAAGTTCATCTACCACTTCCCTAAACCCCTCCTCGGTAAAGAAACCTTCTCGAGTAAGATTGAGTAGGGTTACAAGAGAACCTAACGGGCTACGCAAATCGTGAGAAATTATTGAAAATAGTTTATCTTTTAAATGATTAAGTTCACGAAGTTGCTGTGATTGCTGCTGAATCTCACGGTTCTGACTTAATATCTCCTCGTTTTTCTGCTGAAGTAACTGATTTGCCTTTCTTTTCTGATAATAGTTATATAGCACATAAACTAAAAAAACCAAAATAAGAACAATCACAGAAATGTAGATTTTTCTTCTTTGCTCTTGATTCGATATAATTATTTGCTGCAACTCCCGCTCTTTATTTAACAGCTCAATCTGCATTAACTGCTCTTGCGACTCCCTTTCGGTTTCCTCTAAAACAATCTGTTTACTAGTAAGTTCTGCACTTTTTTGCAGAAGTTCTTTCTCCGTTGCCTGTTTCTGTGTTTCAACTGTGCGTACCCTAGAGGCTGCATCATCAACGAACTGCCTTGCTGCCTCTTCTTTAACCTTTACTTCATCTTGCTGAATTTTTTGAGTTATTGCAGCAAAAAGATTAAAATATTTTGCCGATTCATCCCTGTTTCCAAGTTTATCGTAAACTTTAGCATAAACAGAATATGTGTTGCGCAAAAGTCGCTGATCATTAATCTCCAGTGCTATACTATTAGCATCATGTAGCAGTTTAAGGGCTTCGGCATAGATTTTCTTTTCATAGTAAATATTTGCCTGGTTTAGGTAAGATGATGCTACATCAACTTTTCGACCTAGGGCGTTAGCAACAATAGCACCTTGACTAAATGCAGTAAGAGCATTATCGTACTGCTGTATTTCTGTGTAAATTAAGCCTAGATTTGTATTCAGAATATAGATAGCATTTTTGTTGCCGAGACTACTGGACATTTCAAGGGCATTTTCAAATTGCTCTGCCGCTTGGTTAAGCTTGCCAAGTTCCCAATACCCATTTGCGGCCTTGGAAAAGTAGTAGGCAGCTTGATTTAAATTAGATTCTGTGCTATATTTTTTGGCTTGCTTAACCTCTTGCTCTATACCTGAAATAATGTCCTGTGAAATGTCATGGCTTTGCGCATATGAAACCATAACACCTGTTAACAAGATGATTGCAAGATAAAATATGCTTTGATTAATGTTGCGCATTGGAATTTTAGAGTCTTTCTAATTTTTGAATCATTTTTACTGGTAAATCTGTTAACCTTGCAAAGTCCTCGCCTTCATCACGCATATCTTCATCAAACTGATCGTAATACCAATTTAGAATAACCTTGGCTCCCGACTTGTAAAGTTTCTCGAAGTGGTAGATTATTCCCAGAATTCGTTTTGTAGAAGCTGAATTAAGGTAAGCCAAGTCAAAACTAATTGTGGTTTCAGGCTGCGGATTTTCGATGTATTTAACCACAGCTTGATCAAGAGGGCTGTAGAAATCGTTAATATTTTCAGGTAAACTTTTCCCAAAAATATCGAGAATACCTCTACTTGGATCGAACATTATTTGAGGTGACTCATCCGTTGCCATAATTAATAACTTTGCCATGCTTAAGTTGTTTTACATTAATCAACACACTAAGATACGTATTACGCGTATATTATGCCATAATTTTGATAAACAAATCGTTTGTGTATGTTAATGGCATATATTTGCTCCTTAGCTAAGGATGCTACAATTACAGGGTCAACACAACAGAAATTAGAATTAAATCGATTTATGCGAAAATTTACTCATATTTTAAGAAATAGAAACACTAGCATCCGAAAGTCTGTTTTTTAAAAAGCCCGAAGAATTCCTTATTTTTGAGTTCGACAAAAAACTTTATAAATATGGGACTCTTCAGGCGAAACAAAAATAACAATAAACCTCTTATCCGAC
>JAQUJY010000152.1 GCA_028680705.1 Bacteroidales bacterium | reverse complement strand
TGATCGCTTTTAAAATCTTGCGTAGTATAATTGTGTTTGCCCATGATTACTTGCCCTCCAATATTTGGTTAAATCTATCTTTAAGTTCAGTAATAGTAAAGGGTAACCCTTGTACTTTATTAAACTGCAGATAGTTAAATTCTTGATGATTCATCCTTAGATAGTTTGCCATCTGTCCCATGTTTAACTCGCAAACAATAATCTTTTTGAATCGTTTAAAAACATCACCAATATTTTTTGGTAATGGGTTTATGTAGTGTAAATGACAGAGTGAAACTTTTTTCCCCTCTTTCTGAAGGCTATTAACTGCAGTGAGTGTGTGTCCATATGTTCCACCCCAGCTAACAACTAATAAATCACCTTCTGCTTCACCCATAATTTCTTGTTCAGGGATAAAGTCCTGAACTTTAGCAACCTTAGCTGCCCTCACGTCAGTCATTTTTTGGTGGTTAATGGGATCGTGAGATACAGAACCCTTCAGAAAATCTTTCTCTAAACCTCCAAGTCGATGCTCTAGCCCTTTTTGACCAGGGATAGCCCAGCGACGCGCAAGCTTTTCAGAGTCACGCTCGTAAGGAAGAAAGTCCGTTGTTCCATCAGGTACCAGAGGAGGCTTAATCTCTGGATAGTCTTTCATGCTAGGAATAGCCCAAGGCTCGGTACCATTAGCAATATACCCATCGGTAAGAAGTACAACAGGGGTCATGTGCTCTAGGGCAATTTTCGAAGCTTTAAAAGCCCAATCGAAGCAGTTACTTGGAGTACTTGCAGCAACAACTACAAGCGGGCACTCACCATTACGTCCATAAAGTGCTTGAAAAAGGTCACTTTGTTCTGTTTTGGTGGGCAAGCCTGTTGAAGGGCCACCGCGTTGTACGTTAACTACTACAAGGGGTAATTCTGTCATAACAGCCAACCCAAGTGCTTCAGATTTAAGCGATAGCCCAGGGCCAGAGGTAGTGGTTACAGCAAAACTTCCGGCAAACGCAGCACCAATGGCTGTACAAATACCAGCAATCTCATCTTCGGCTTGGAGCGTTTTTACATCAAGTTCCTTGTGCTTGGCTAACTCAATAAGGATATCAGTTGCTGGAGTAATAGGGTATGATCCGCAGAACAGGGGTAACTTTGACTTTTCGGCTGCGGCAATTAAACCCCACGCTGTAGCTATATTCCCATTTATATTTCTGTAGGTACCTTTTTTAGTAGTAGTAGATGCGGGTATTTTATATGTATTTGGTATTGCGTCAATGTTACCAGCATAATTATAGCCATCGCGAAGCACCTTCTTATTGGCTTCAACAATGCGAGGACGGCTCTTGAATTTTACGTCATAGTAATGCTCGGTAAATTCAAGTGGTCTATCAAACATATAATACACCATACCAAGAGCAAACATGTTTTTACTCCTTAGAATGCTCTTGTTGTCGAGTTCTGCATCCTTTAAACTCTCCTTTGTTAGGGTTGTTATGGGAGCGAAAACCATGTTGTAGTCTTCGAGTTTTAACTCGGTTACTGGGTCGCTGGTTTTATACTTGGCTCTTTGAAACCCTTTTTCGTTAAATGTATCGCTATCAACAATAACTGTTGCGCCTGGTTTTAACCATTTAACATTTGCCTTAAGTGCAGCAGGGTTCATTGCAATAAGAACATCGCAATCGTCGCCTGGAGTGTAAATTTTTCTATTTCCAATCTGGAGCTGAAACCCAGAAACACCGCCAACGGTTCCTTGAGGGGCGCGAATCTCTGCTGGGTAATCGGGAAATGTGCTAACACCATTGCCTAATAGCGCAGATGTATCTGAAAATAATGTTCCGGTAAGTTGCATACCGTCGCCTGAGTCGCCTGAAAATCGTATGGAAACATCATCAACTTCAAGTACTCGTTTTTGTTTATCCATAGTGGTTTTTGTTTATTTTGGTTCTTTTTTGAGGGGAGCTAAAAATTTATATGTATGCAGAATAAATTTTTATTTTGAATGCATACAGAACAATTTATAGGCTTTATTATTAGTATTCCCCTGCATGATTAATTACAGTACAAACTTAGTGATTTTATGAGAGGAAAAACATCTTAGCCCATTTTTTTGGTTGTTTCATAACATGATTTTTATCATACCTAAAGCATTTTTAGAGCACTGTATTCTAATTGTTTGATATTAAAGAATAACAGGGCGTAATTTGGATATTGTGATTATCAATCTTAGGTGATTTTGATTTTTCATAAACCTAACTTGCTCTATCTTTGTTATAGAATCAAATAATAACAAAAATGTCCATAATAAGAAAGCTAAACGGTAAAACTCCAAAGATTGGGGAGAATTGTTTTATTGCTGAAACAGCAGTAATAATAGGTGATGTTGAAATTGGTGATGACTGTAGTATATGGTATGGCGCTGTACTTAGGGGCGATGTTAACCCAATTCGCATTGGTAACAGGGTAAGCGTGCAGGATAATGCTGTTTTGCACACAACATATCAAAAGTCTGTTGTTACGCTGGAGGACGATGTTGCTGTTGGTCACAATGCTACGGTGCACGGTGCAACGGTTAGGGCTGGCGCACTTATAGGCATAGGCGCAACTGTGCTCGATTTTGCCGAGGTGGGCGAGGGAGCCATTGTGGCTGCCAATGCCCTGGTGCTGGGCAATACCCAAATTGAACCCGGTAGCATTTATGCCGGTGTACCCGCCAAGTTTGTTAAGAAAATGGATGTGGCACAATCCAAAGCGGTTAACCAGCGTATATCAAAAGGTTATCAGCTGTACAAGAGTTGGTATGAGGAGGAATAACTATTCGTTGTGCCAGTGCAAATTAGCTCCCTATGTTTGAGGCTCATTGTAGAACAGAATAATTTTTCAGTTTTTTAACGATACCTATTATCTAGGTGACCATGTTAGGGTATATTTACTTTAGCAGGTGTTACAATCTCCACATATATAGCCTAGTATGTGAAAGAGGGGTAAATAAACTACGGAAACTCCTCATCGCCATCAATATTTTAATATATTTGAGGGTTGTTGGGAAAACATAACTTACTATGCCTACTTATACTATTACAAAGCAAGATGCTGTGTTAGCTGGAGAGATTACTTTTGCTCCAAATAAAAGCATCAGTAGCAGGGATTTAGTAATTCAGGCTATTAAAAATTCCAAATTCGATATTAAGTCTGTATCCGAAAAGGATGCTGAAAAGGTAATCGATAAATCGATAAGAAAGGGGAAGGTGGCTCTCGATACGGGAGACCCCGAAAAAGCCATTAGGTTTCTTGGAGCATTCATAGCCTACTTTGGTGGAGAGTGGATTATTACAGGTACCAAGGAGATGAAGGAAAGACCTGTTGCTGATGTTATCGATTTTTTGAATAAACAGGGGCATAATATCAAATACCTTGAGCGTGAAGGTTTTCCTCCGCTAAAAATAATTGGGAAAGGGCTGAATGGTCCTATATTGCGCGTTGATGCTTCTATTTGCAGCCAGTTTATTAGTACATCACTATTGATTTCACAAAAGCTTTCGCACGATGAGGTTATCGACCTAAA
>JAQUJY010000151.1 GCA_028680705.1 Bacteroidales bacterium | reverse complement strand
ACTAATATTTTGTCGAAGGATATCACAAAGCATTTCTTATGTTATCTACGGTAACGATGGCATTAAATAGTAATAATTAGCTAATTTTGCGAAGATTTTTAAATTTGGGACATTATGGAGTTTACAGCAAAAGCAATTGCTGAGTTTCTAGGAGGCAATATTGAAGGTGATTCGGAGGTTAAGGTAAGCACAGTAGCCAAGATAGAGGAGGGTAAGCCTGGAGCGCTTTCATTTCTTTCGAATCTTAAATACTCAAAGTATCTATATACAACAAGTGCATCAGTAGTATTAATTAATTCCGATTTTATTCTTGAGGATAAAGTCTCAGCAACCCTAATTAGGGTTGAGAATGCTTACGAATCGTTCGCAAAGTTGCTTAGCCTAGTAACAGCAGCAAAGGGTACCAAGCAAGGAGTTCATGAGAAAGCGCATGTTGAACCATCGGCGAGTATTGATAGCACTGCGTATGTTGGTCCATTTGCTTACGTTGGCGAAAACACGGATATTGCAAAGGGAGTACAAATACACCCAAATGCCTATATTGGCAATAACGTGAAGGTTGGCGAGAATACTACAATTTTTGCAGGTGCTCAGGTTGCCGATGATTGTGTTGTGGGTCAGAATTGCGCAATTCATTCAGGTGCTATTATCGGATCGGATGGTTTTGGATTTGCCCCTCAGGCCGATGGCTCTTACCAAAAAATTCCGCAAATAGGGAATGTAATCCTTGAAGATAATGTTGATGTGGGCGCAAATACTACCATTGATAGGGCTACTATGGGTTCAACAATTATCCGAAAGGGCGTAAAACTCGATAACCTAATTCAGGTGGCTCACAATGTTGAGATCGGAGAGAATACGGTCATTGCTGCACAATCGGGAATTGCTGGTTCAACAAAGATAGGGAAGAACTGTATGTTTGGCGGGCAGGTTGGCGTGTCCGGTCATATCAACATTGCCGATGGCATTAAGTTATCGGCTCAAACGGGTGTGTCTAATAACCTTAAAAAACCCAATGAGGTTTTAATCGGGTCGCCAGCAATTAACTCAAGAAAGTTTAGTCGTTCATTCGTTCTTTTTAAAAAGCTTCCTGAAATTGTACGCGAACTCGATGAGCTGAAGAATAGAATAAACAAGGATTAATTATATTTTTTACCTATTTTCGATAGTATACCTTATTTCACAGAATAGTTTTATTATGACAGAAAAGCAAACTACGCTTAAAAGCGAGATACATTTTAAAGGCAAGGGGTTGCATACCGGAGTGGATGTTAATTTAACCATCTGTCCTGCCGATGAGAATACCGGATACGTTTTCAAACGAACAGATCTTGATGGTGAACCCACTGTTGATGGCATTGCCGATAATGTGTCAGACACATCTCGTGGTACTACCATTGAGCAAAATGGTGTTAGAATCAGCACGGTAGAGCATGTCCTTGCATCGTTGCATGGTTTGGGTATCGACAATGCCTTAATAAAGGTTGATGGACCCGAAATGCCTATTATGGATGGAAGTGCAAGGGTTTTTGTTGAGGAGATTAGTAAGGTGGGGATAGAAAAGCAGAAAGCAGAAAGAGGCTTTTATGTGATAAAGGAAAAACTTGTTTACTCCGATCCTGCAAACGGCATTGAGATTGCAGCCTATCCTGATGAATCGTTTAGCATAGATGTTCTTATCGACTACAATTCAAAGGTGCTGGGTAATCAATATGCACAGCTTGTTGATATTAAGGATTTTCCTGAGCAAATAGCGCCCTGTAGAACATTTGTATTCTTTCATGAACTAGAGGTTCTGCTTAAGAATAACCTGATTAAGGGCGGTGATTTGCAGAATGCCATTGTGATAATGGAAAACGAGGTTCCTCAGGCAGAATTAGATAGAATTGCCGATTTGTTTAACAAACCACGGGTTCATGTTAAGGAGGGGATATTAAATAATCTCGATTTGCATTTTCAAAATGAGCCTGCTCGTCATAAGTTACTTGATATTGTAGGCGATTTGGCTTTGGTAGGACGGAGGATTAAGGGAAAGATTATTGCAAAGCGCCCAGGTCATTTGGCCAATACGGAGCTGGCTAAAACTATTCGGAAAATGGCAAGGAGAGAGGCTATGAAACCTCAAGTACCTCATTATGACCCAACCAAACCACCACTTTACGATATCCTTCAGATAAAGAATATATTACCTCATAGGCCTCCATTCTTGCTTATCGATAAGATTTTGCATATGGATGAGAATACTATTACAGGGATGAAGAATGTCACCATGAACGAGGGGTTCTTTGTTGGGCATTTCCCAGAAGAACCAGTAATGCCCGGAGTTTTGCAGATAGAAGCTATGGCTCAAGTTGGTGGAATCTTTGTTCTAAACACTGTTCCTGACCCAGAGAACTATACCACATATTTTCTGAAAATTGATAGGGTAAAGTTTAAGCGCAAAGTGGTTCCTGGTGATACCCTTATTTTTAGGCTTGAGCTGCTAGAACCAATACGCCGTGGCATTGCAAATATGTTTGGACAGGCTTTTGTTGGTGAAACCCTAGTGATGGAAGGCGAACTTTTGGCTCAAATTGCAAAATCAAAGTAAAATAAAAATGAATCAGTCATTAGCATATATACACCCAAAGGCAAGAATTGGTAGTAACGTTAAAGTAGAACCATTTGCATATATTGCAGGAGATGTGGAAATAGGTGACAATACTTGGATTGGGCCAAACGCCACTATTCTTGATGGTGCGAGGATTGGTAAAAACTGTAAGGTTTTTCCAGGGGCAGTAGTATCGGCAATTCCACAGGATTTGAAGTTTAAGGGTGAAGAAACAGTTGCAATTATAGGCGATAATACTGTGCTTCGTGAGTGTGTAACCGTAAACCGAGGTACTATATCAAAGGGACTTACGAAAGTGGGAAATAATTGTTTAATTATGGCGTATGTCCACGTTGCCCACGATTGTATTATTGGTAATAATGTAATCCTTGGCAATGCTGTTCAGCTAGCTGGAGAGGTAGAGATTGACGATTTTGCCATACTCTCAGGAGGTTGCTTAGTGCATCAGTTTGAGCGAATAGGTGCACACGTTATGGTTCAGGGCGGATCTAAGGTCAATAAGGATATTCCGCCATACTCCCGTGTTGGACGCGATCCTATAGTTTTTGTTGGGTTAAACACCATAGGGCTTAGAAGACGGCAGTTTGACGCCCAAAAGGTTGCAGAGATACAGGAAATCTATCGTATTTTCTACTCAAAGGGAATGAATGTTTCGCAAGCTATTTCTGAAATTGAGGGCACAATGCCTCAAACGGAAGAACGCGACCAAATTCTTGACTTTGTTAGAAACTCTACTCGGGGAATTGTAAGAGGCCCCAATAGTGAACCAGTAGTTGACGATGATATGTAGAATGAGAGAAACAGTATAACTATAAATAACAAGTAGCTGTCTCATAACTGGGGCAGCTATTTTTGATTTTAATAGTAAAATGTTTAGTGTTTTCTATTGCTAATTCAATTGATTTTTTTATCTTTATGTAATTGAATATCAGTTATATGATGGCTAA
>JAQUJY010000150.1 GCA_028680705.1 Bacteroidales bacterium | reverse complement strand
ACAGAACGACCTATTTTGTGGCCAACGAGCAATATGAACAAACCGAAGTTGATGGTTGGAGATTTGAGAATCAGGCATACCTAATGCGGGAACAAACAAAACTTATAAATGCTAAAAAAGTAGGTGGTTCTATCCTTTATATAGTACTTATGACACTTGGCTTACTCGCAATATTCGACACACAAGTGCTTTCCATTTTCAGACGACAAAAAGAGATAGGAACATACATAGCACTGGGCATGACCCGTTGGCAAGTAGTGCGTATGTTTACCGCCGAGGGAGGAATGTATAGCGTTTTTGCCACCGTGTTGGGCGCAATATATGGCATACCCATATTGTGGTACTTATCAAAAACAGGAATTTCATTTGGTGCTATCGGAGGAGATATGGGAGGAGAAATGGGAATTATCATGGCCGAGACAATGTACCCGATTTATGGCATTGGCCTAATTTTAGGGACAGTACTCCTAGTTATTCTATCGGCTACCATAGTTAGCTTTTTACCTGCACGTAAAATTGCCCGTATGAACCCGGTGGAAGCATTGAAAGGGAAAATAAGTTGAAAGTGAAAAACTGAAAACTAAAAGTGACAAGTGCCTTAAGTTACAAGTTAATAACGGCACACTTGCTCACTTCCAACTTAAGGCACTCAATAACTTGAAACTCTAGACACTTAATAACTTTAGGCACTTTATGCACTCAAAACTTAATAACTCTAAAAACCCAACCCAATGGATAACAAAGCGTTTAGCTTGCAATTCGAGACTCGCACAAAGAAATTTGCCATTGATTTTTTAAAATTATCGGCTCAGCTATCCGCGTCCTACGAAGGGAGAGTAATAAGAAATCAAATCTCCAAATCAGGAACAAGCATCGGAGCCAATTATCGTGAGGCAAATCGCGCAAAAAGTAAAGCCGACTTCAGATATAAAATTAAAATATCGGAAGGTGAAGCAAACGAAACCCTTTATTGGCTCGAAATAATTGAAGAGATGCAATGGCTTCCATCAGAACTAATAAAATTAACCATGAAAGAAGCCAAAGAATTACTGGCAATTTTTACATCAATTAGCAAAAGTTTAAATGAGAAAAAATAACAGGAAGTAATTGAGGCAAAAACAGCAAACAAATAACAACCAACTGATAATTAAAGCCTTAAACACCCATAACTTAGTCCCCTTTAAACTTATAACTTGACACTTACAACTTAAGTCACTTTAGACACTTGCTAACTTTAGGCACTTAAAACTCTAAGCACTTAAAAATCAAAACAATGATAAAATTTATATTTAAAGCAATACTAAGAGACAAGAACAGAAGCGTACTACCTGTTGCAGTTGTGTCAATAGGCGTATTCCTAACCATTGCGCTTAGTGGATATTTAAGCGGTTTCTTGGGCGATATGATAGACCAAACCGCTCGGTTTCAAACAGGCCACGTAAAGGTAATGTCGAGGGCGTATGCCGAAAATATCGACCAAATGCCAAACGACCTTGCACTTTTGGGTATTGATAAAGTACACCAAGAGTTAAATAGCGATTTCCCCGATTATACCTGGGTAAACCGTATCAGTTTTGGGGGTATTATTGACGCTCCTGGCGAAAATGAAGTATCAAAAGGTCAGGGGCCAGCTATGGGTATGGCAATTGAGATGTTCTCAAAAAACAGCGGCGAGGTTGAGCGAATGAATCTGGTAAACTCACTGGTAGAAGGCAAAATTCCTAAAAAAAGTGGAGAGGTACTGTTGGGCCATGAGTTTGCTGAAAAGCTGGGTGTAAAAATTGGCGATGAGCTTACCTACATGGGCAGTACCATGAACGGTAGCATGACTTTCGCCAGCTTTACTATCAGCGGCACGGTTCGTTTTGGAGTTATGGCAATGGACAAGGGTACGGTAATAATCGACTTTACCGATGCACAACAAATACTGGACATGGAAAACGGGACTGGCGAGATATTGGGTTTTTACAAGGATGAAGTATTTATGCAGGACCAAGCAATTGAGATGCGTGAAGCATTTAATGCCAAATATGCAGATAACCCCGATGAGTTTGCCCCGATAATGAAAACCTTGGGCGAACAGAGCAGTATGGGAACTTATCTCGATCTGGTAGATTCTGTTTCAGGAATGTTTGTGGTAATTTTCATAATAATAATGTCCATTGTACTTTGGAATACAGGGCTAATTGGTGGCCTACGCAGATATCAAGAGTTCGGTATAAGAATTGCTCTGGGCGAAGAAAAGAGTCATATCTATAGAACCATGATTTACGAAGCTGTTCTAATTGGCGTAATCGGCTCAGTGATTGGCACAGTACTAGGCATTGTAGTTACCCTATTAATGCAGAAATATGGAATTGATATAAGCGGTATGATGAAAGATGCCACCATGATGATGCCATCGGTAATAAGATCGAAGTTTACTCTGCAATTACTGTATATAGGCTTTATCCCTGGTTTATTGGCTATGGTATTTGGTAATATGCTTTCGGGTATTGGCATTTACAAACGAGAAACGGCCACCCTATTTAAAGAGTTAGAGGTTTAATAATTAACCATTAAAACAAAAAACAATGAAATTATTAGTCGTATTAATACTGTCAGCGCTATCCTTAACCCAAGTTCAGGCTCAAGATGCCATTGCTATCCTAAATAAGGTAGATGCTAATATCAACTCAGAAACAAGCATCACTAAATCAGACATGATTATTTACGGTCGCAGAAATAACCGCACCGTTACCTCCGTTGGTTACGCAGAGGGGAACAGTAAATCCTTCTCCGAATACCTTGCTCCCGAACGCGAAAAAGGCACAAAAATGCTCAAGTTGGACGATAGGCTATGGATATACTCCCCTTCCACCGACCGCACCATTCAGCTATCGGGGCACATGCTAAAGCAATCGGTTATGGGCTCTGACCTCTCGTACGAGGATATGATGGAGAACCGTAAACTAACCGAGATGTACCATGCAAAAGTGGTTGGCGAAGAGACCATTGATGGCCGAAAAACATGGGTTCTTGAACTAAATGCAAAAGTAGATGATGCTACCTACGATAGCCGCAAGGTATGGGTAGATACTGAACGATACGTTCCCTTAAGAGAAGAAATGTATGCCAAAAGCGGGCTGCTGCTTAAGAAAACGGAGCTAAAGGATGTAAAGAAAATCGACGGCAGATGGTACCCCACAAAAATGAACTACAAGGATATGCTTAAAGATGGTAAAGGAACCGATTTTGTGGTGTTAGAAATTGAGTTTGATACTAAAATTCCAGAATATATCTTTACCAAGGCAGCATTAAAAAAGTAAAACCAACGCTCAATGGCAAGCAAATAGCATAGTATATCTAGGGTTTATATTCTGTAGGTATGGTGGGTTAAGAGGTTATGCAAGTATATGATTCGAAACCCCAAACCAGTGTAAACTGATAGGATATTGTTAGATAATCCACCGCATCACCATAGCATTACGTAACATCCTCTTTAGAAATAATGCCTTCGCTAAGCAACTCTCTAACGATTATCTCAGTCATATCGCTCTTAAATTGAAACTCGTAGCGAATATCCATCACATAGGCTTTTACCCTCATTTTAAGGTACGATCTGCGCTCAT
>JAQUJY010000071.1 GCA_028680705.1 Bacteroidales bacterium | reverse complement strand
TCCGGGTGGCTTTCGTGATTACTGGGGATTGTCTGGCATTGGGTTCGTCGGTCGTTGGTGGAGTGCTACAGAGGAGGATGCCAGCAATGTTAGGTATCGGTACGCGTTTCACGAGGGTAGCAATTTTAACACATACTACACCCGAAAAACGGAAGGGAATTCTGTCCGTTGCGTGAGGGATTAAATGAGCTAAAAGTTTAAAAGTTAGAAAAGTGCCGAACTGCTGTCCTGAACTTGACGTATTTTGGTAGTTGAGGCTCTTGAAGAGGTGGTTTATTATTCCTAACTTGTCCTTTTTTAATTTAGTTTCCTCGTATGTGCCTGATATTATGTTTTTTAAGAAACACTGAAATACCGCACTAAAAAGGACAAGACAGGAGCATACCCTGCCGCAAAGCGGCTAAATCTCAATAACCGTGGGGTTTACCCCACGGGAAGAACACGAGACGAATATATCAGCCCTGAATAGGGCTGAATATTGCGCACACTTAATGCTAGTTGTTATGTCAGTTTATGGTAGATAGTATGAAACTTTTCTGAAATGTAGTATGTTGAATAGTTTTTTCATAAAGTTCAGCCCCGTTCAGGGCTGTTGCCCGTTCGTATAGCCCTGCCGTGGGCTTTACCCACGGTTATTGAAATAATACTCTTTCGGAGTATTTATTTAGGAAACTAAATGGCTATCAACACTTTATCGTGCTGTTTATTCTATCCATCAAATTCTCATTGAGTTAAATTAAAAAGCGCATTATAAATCTCATACTGAACATTTCCAACCCGCACTAAAAAGGACAAGACAGGAGCATACCCTGCCGCAAAGCGGCTAAATCTCAATAACCGTGGCCACGGGAAGAACAGGAGACGAATATATCAGCCCTGAATAGGGCTGAATATTGCGCACACTTAATGCTAGTTGTTATGTCAGTTTATGGTAGATAGTATGAAACTTTTCTGAAATGTAGTATGTTGAATAGTTCTTTCATAAAGTTCAGCCCCGTTCAGGGCTGTTGCCCGTTCGCATAGTCCTGCCGTGGGCTTTGCCCACGGTTATTGAAATAATACTCCTTCGGAGTATTTGTTTAGGAAACTAAATGGCTATCAACACTTTATCGTGCTGTTTATTCTATCCATCAAATTCTCATTGAGTTAAATTAAAAAGCGCATTATAAATCTCATACTGAACATTTCCAACCCGCACTAAAAAGGACAAGACAGGAGCATACCCTGCCGCAAAGCGGCTAAATCTCAATAACCGTGGCCACGGGAAGAACAGGAGACGAATATATCAGCCCTGAATAGGGCTGAATATTGCGCACACTTAATGCTAGTTGTTATGTCAGTTTATGGTAGATAGTATGAAACTTTTCTGAAATGTAGTATGTTGAATAGTTCTTTCATAAAGTTCAGCCCCGTTCAGGGCTGTTGCCCGTTCGCATAGCCCTGCCGTGGGCTTTACCCACGGTTATTGAAATAATACTCTTTCGGAGTATTTGTTTAGGAAACTAAATGGCTAGCAACACTTTAGCGTGCTGTTTGTTCTATCCATCAAATTCTCATTGAGTTAAATTAAAAAACCTGAGTGGTTGGTGGGAATCGCTTCATAATTCCGCACTATAGTATAATCTGTTGGGTGATTTAAGCAATAACGTTCATCTTATTAGTAATATCGTAATATTTAAGCTGCCAGTTGAATAATGGTTTACACGGTGGGTTTAGACATTAAGAGAGCGAATGGTGTTGGCCAGTTGCTGTAGGTTAACCTTATCCATATCAACATTAATCTTTGCCATTTCGTAGTATTTCTTTCGCTCATCAAGTACTCTGATGATGTAATCATTCAGCTCTTTCTTCGATTTTCCCCAGAGCAAGGGTCTGTCCTTTTTCGAATTGATTAGGCGGGAGACTAATTCGGCAACCTCAACCCTAAGGTAGATGGTTAATCCAACCTTATTCATAAATTCAACGCTATTGTAAAAGCATGAGGTTCCACCACCTGAGGCGACAACTATATTGCCATCAATTTTGGAGACCTCAATTAGCGCTTCATTTTCAACTTGCCTAAAATAATCCTCCCCATAAACCTCGAAGATTATTTTAACGGATTTTTTGTGCTTTGCTTCTATGTATGTGTCTAAATCAACAAATTTATAGCTAAGTACATTTGCAAGTTCTTCCCCTATGGTTGATTTGCCACTTGCCATAAATCCGATAAGAAATACCTTCATGGTAGAAATGGATTAAATGAACGAGTGTAAATTTAGTCAATTGAAATTTTGTTTGCAAAACATCAATTGCGATAGTTTAAAGTTCGAGGGTCATCTGTGAAGCCGTTCCCTTGTCATCCTGTGCTTTGTTGCTCTCAACATCCTCCTTGGGTGGATTCTCTTCAGTGGGTTCTTTCTGCAAAGGCTCTATAAACTTAACCGACTTAACCTGATAATTAGATACTCGCTTGCCTTTTGCCTTAAAGCCTTTTACGCCAATAAATTCTTCGGCATCAATTTCCTCTGGTTCTCTAGATGCATTTTTTCCTCCAAAAACAACCTGTAGGCAAGGGTACTTATCGGTGTTTACAGCAACAAGATATGATTTGTTCCCGTCCGAAATAAAACTTTGTATCCTTTCCGATGGCTCAAATGTAAAACGCTTAAGATAAAAGAAGTCTTGTTCCCCATCGTAGTACGCTGCGGTGTAAACTTTATCCTCACTATATTTTTCAAGTCTAAGGATATTATCGGTAAAATGCGTGGATGGGTCGAAGCCTGATAGGTGGTAATCCCCATCCTTGCTAATAACTAGGAGTGAATCCTCTGATTGAAACTCTCCTAGAAACTCTCCCCGTTCATCGTTATTTATTCGGAATACATCCCAATCGAACCATACCTTTATACCTCCCAGTGTGCTGCCAATTTTTTCTTTAACCTGAACCTTATGGATTGCGTGGCGCGTAAAGATGTTCCCTTGCGATTGGCGCCCTCTTATGGCAACCTGGCTAAAGTCGAGTTCTAAAATTAGGTTGCGCAGTCGTGGTCGAGGCTTAAGAAATACCTTCAGTAATTCGGCTTCGCCGTTGGGGTTATAGCTTATGTAAAGTATTTCCGACCCCTCGGTACCCTTTGTAATATCATACTCTCTATCGCGGGTTACGCCAGTAATTGCACAGCGTTTCATCATCGCTGCACCATTTCGGCCATCTCTATAAAATACATTATATATGGCACGTGTATCGTTCCGGTTAAACACAGAAATGTGCCTAATCTTTTTACCAAAAAACGCCTTATCCGATACCCTAGTAATCACGTATTTACCATTTTTAAGGATTACGATTACCTCATCAATATCTGAGCAATCGTCTATATACTCTTCCTTTTTTAGCCCAGTACCAAAGAAACCCTCCTCGAAGTTGGCATAAAGTTTCTCGTTGGCCACAATAACCTTGGTTGCCTCAATGGTATCAAAACTTCTGATTTCGGTTTTGCGCTCACGACCCTTACCATACTTTTTCTTAATTTGCTGAAAGTAGTTTATGGTATAGGCAACAATATTGGCCAGATGATTCTTAACCTCTTCCATCTCGGTCTCAATACCCTTTATTTGCTCGTCGGCTTTAAAACTGTCGTACTTGGATATTCGCTTAATCTTAATTTCGGTCAGCCTTACAATATCATCGCGGGTAACCTCTCGGCGGAGCAGTTTTTTAAACGGGTCAAGCCCTTTGTCGATTGTCTCAATTACCGATTCCCATGTTTCACAATCTTCAATGGTAATGTAGATGCGGTTTTGGATAAATATTTTTTCGAGCGATGACATGTGCCAGTTATCATCCAACTCATTCATCCTAATCTCCAACTCGCGGGTAAGTAAGTACTTTGTGCGCTCTACGGAGGTTCTTAGGATGTTTTTCACCCCCATAAAACTTGGTTTGTTATCGTATATTACGCATGAGTTCGGAGATATGGATATCTCACAATCGGTGAATGCGTATAGCGCATCAATGGTTTTATCGGGCGAAATATCGGGCGAAAGATGTACAAGTATCTCTACGTTCTGAGCCGTATTATCATCAATTTTTTTGATTTTAATTTGACCCTTATCGTTGGCTTTTAGTATTGAGTCGATTAGCGTTGGGGTGGTTTTGCTAAATGGTAAATCCTTTATTACCAGTGTTTTGCGGTCAAGTTTTTCAATTTTTGCTCTAACCTTTACCGCACCCCCACGTAGGCCGTCGTTGTATCGCGAGCAATCAATATAACCACCGGTAGGAAAATCGGGATAAATTTCAAAATCCTTACCCTTAAGGTGGAGAACAGCTGCATCGATTAGCTCGTTGAAGTTATGTGGGAGTATCTTTGATGCTAATCCAACTGCAATTCCTTCAACCCCTTGTGCTAAAAGTAGAGGAAACTTAATTGGAAGGGTTATGGGCTCTTGGTTACGGCCATCGTAGCTGAGTATCCACTCTGTGGTTTTGGGATTAAAAACCACGTCGGTAGCAAATTTCGAGAGCCTTGCCTCAATGTAACGAGGTGCAGCAGAGCCATCACCGGTTAGGATGTTCCCCCAGTTTCCCTGCATATCGATTAGCAAATCTTTTTGTCCCAGTTGCACCAAAGCATCGCCAATGGATGCATCACCGTGGGGATGATACTGCATGGTGAATCCAATAATGTTGGCTACCTTATTGTATCGCCCATCATCGAGCCGTTTCATGGCGTGGAGTATGCGGCGTTGAACGGGTTTTAACCCATCCTCTAAATAGGGTACTGCCCTCTCCAGTATCACGTATGATGCATAATCGAGGAACCACTCCTTGTACATTCCTGATACGTGTACTCTCTTAGTTCCTTCGCCAGTGAGTTTGGCTATGCGGCTATGCTCAGCGGGCGAAGTTTTTTTAGAACCTTCACCATTCAGTAAGTCTTCCGCTTCAAAATCGTCGAATTGCATTGTATGTATTGCTTGCTAATAATTAGTGTTAAGCTAAAGCCTCTTCCTCTATTTCCAGTATAGATTTCTCAGTTCTTTTGGCTTCATTATCAATTGTTTCTTCAAACAAATCGCCTTCAACCTTAAGGTTTTCAATGATGAACTCTTGCCTCTCGGGAGTGTTTTTACCCATATAAAACAAGAGTAATTCGGCAATCTGGTCGTTGCTTGAGATACGAACAGGGTCAAGTTTGATTTGCTCACCTAAAAAAGCTTTAAATTCGTCTGGAGAGATTTCACCCAAGCCCTTAAATCGGGTTATCTCTGCAGTGCTTCCAAGTTCTTTGAGCGCTTTATCCTTTTCGTCGATGCTATAGCAGTATTTTGTTGTTTTCTTGTTTCTTACCCTAAAAAGTGGAGTCTGTAGTATAAAAAGATGCTCTTGCCGGATAAGGTCGGGAAAGAACTGGAGAAAGAAGGTAATTAGCAGCAAGCGGATGTGCATTCCGTCAACGTCCGCATCAGTGGCAATTACTACCTTGTTATAGCGAATATTCTCAATGTCCTCTTCAATATTAAGTGCAGCTTGCAGCAAGTTGAACTCCTCATTCTCATAAACCACTTTTTTGGTTAGCCCGTAACAGTTTAGTGGTTTCCCTCTAAGCGAGAAAACGGCCTGTGTACTAACGTCGCGGCTCTTGGTAATTGAGCCACTAGCCGAATCGCCCTCGGTAATGAACAGGGTTGTTTCAGTGCTTCGCTCATTCTTGTCGCCATAGTGAATTCGGCAATCGCGCAGCTTCTTATTGTGCAGGTTTGCCTTCTTGGCCCTTTCGCGGGCCAGTTTTTGGATACCCGAAATGGCTTTTCGTTCCTTTTCCGAATCGAGTATCTTATTTAGAATTGCATCAGCTGCGTCAGGGTTTTTATGAAGATAGTTGTCAAATGAATTCTTAATAAAATCGCTAATAAACTGACGTACTGATGGACCATTGGGTCCCATATCCCTACTGCCCAACTTTGTTTTGGTTTGGCTCTCGAAAACAGGCTCCTCAACTCTTATGCTTATGGCAGCAATTATGGATGTGCGAATATCTGATGCATCAAAATCCTTTTTGTAGAAATCGCGAATTGTTCTAACAAAAGCTTCGCGAAATGCAGCCAGATGTGTTCCGCCTTGGGTAGTATGCTGTCCGTTAACAAAGGCATAGTAGTCTTCACCGTATCCACTTCCGTGAGTGATTGCAAGTTCTATGTCGGGTCCTTTAAGATGAATAGGTGGGTATAACTCTTTACCTGAAAGCTGTTCATTTAATAGGTCGAGAAGACCGTTTTTCGAAGTAAATGAAACACCATTGTATTTAATTATCAAGCCTGTATTCAGGTAGGTATAGTTGCGTACCATCGTTTCGATGTACTCATTCTGGTAATCGAATTTCCCAAAAAGAGTCTCATCTGGTGTGAATTCAACTAGTGTACCGTTTTTTTCTCCAGGGCTATCAATGTTTTGCTGATTAATTACATTGCCACCCGTGAACTCAACAAGTTTCGATTTACCCTCGCGGAAACTTTGTATGCGAAACATTGTGGACAATGCATTAACGGCCTTGATACCTACCCCGTTAAGACCTACCGATTTTTTAAAAACCTTTGAGTCATACTTGGCTCCGGTATTCATTTTCGATGAGGCATCAACCAACTTACCAAGGGGAATTCCACGACCATAGTCGCGAACTAAAACGTGCGAATCGGATATGTTAAGGTCAATGATTCTTCCATTGCCCATCATAAACTCGTCAACCGAGTTGTCAAATACCTCTTTTAAAAGTACGTAAATACCATCATCGGGCTGTGAGCCATCGCCAAGCTTGCCCACATACATACCAGGGCGCAAGCGGATGTGCTCGTTCCACTCCAGTGTTCTAATGCTATCTTCAGAATATGTTCCGTCCATCATATATTATCTCTCAATTAACATACAAAAATAGAAAATTAAACCCGCCAAACGAAAATTGTTTATCAACACGTAATGAACAGCATATGCTGGATGGCTGTTCCTAGTGGGCTGATAAAAAAGGGGTTGAAAAGGGTAGCCTTACTCAAAAATAAAAAAGGCTAACGTTTTAGGTTATATAAATTTTGCTGGGCATTAACTTAGCATTTTTAAGCAAAATATGCAAAAAAAGGTAATGAAAAATGTAATAGGTTCAATCCTGTTTGTTAAATACTATCGATTACAGATATAATACATTGCCATTCACGCTGTGCAGGTTTTCCTTTTTGTTTTATCCATATGCGGCAATTTTCTCAAGTCTGTTTAAATCGATAATCTCAACAGCCTTACCCGATACTTTTATTATTCCTTGTTCTTGTAACGACGATAAACAGGTAATTACGCTCTCCTTTGAGTAGCCCACGGTATTGGCAAATTCAATGCGATTAAAGGGTAATTGAAACGTTTTGCTTTTAAAAACTATTGATAGCTCTAACAAAATGGTGCATATAGCTCCATCAGCATTTTTGTGATTAAGTTGAATGAGTTCCGTTACAATCATGTTTGTTGTTAGCGACATTTCGTGAACAACGTGTACTGCAAATTTTCCATTTGTTCTAATTGCTTCCTCAAATAATGAGCGGTCAATCATCCTAACAGTTGAGGGGATGATAGCAATTGCCGAGAAGTCGAATTTTTTTTTCACAAAAGCACACATTAAACCAATAAAAGTGTTGTCGGCAATTATTTTAAAAGTAGTTGTGCGATTGTTGTTGGTTGATGTCAATTTTACCATACCCTTTTCCAGAAAGGGAATCTGTTTGGGAGCAATACCTTGTTTTATGATAGTCTCTCCTTTATTGTAATCTACTACTGTAGAGTTAGATAGTATTTTAGTTCGATTTTCCTCATCGAGAAAAGAATACCAACTATTTTCGTCGAAATTCTTGTTAATCATTTTCTGTTGTGTTTTTAAAAAAAGCAATATTACGCTTTTTAGGATTAGAAACTCAAGTTTTTTTCATGAGATTGTGCATCGCCATTTCCTTTACTGTTATTTTAATAACAGTTACTTTTGTGGTGTAAGATAAATAATAGTAACAAACTAAAAACAATATAGCTATGTCAGACTTGAAGTTTAGAATTAAAGCCCAAAGGGCTAGCGATGCAAAAACTATAGTTAAAGCACGCAACTTTGAAATTATTGTTGATGAACCTCAGAGTTTGGGGGGTACCGATTTGGCTCCCAATCCTGTTGAGTATGTTTTGGCCGCTCTTGCTGGTTGCCTTAACGTAACCGGAAGTTTAATTGCTAAGGAGATGGGGTTTGAGTTAAGGGACCTGCAAATTGAAATAAGTGGTAACTTGAATCCTGCAAGACTTTTTGGTAAAACCGATGTTGAAAGGGCAGGTTACAATAGTGTTGAGGTGAAAATGATACCCGATTCCGATGCTGATGAGGTAACTCTTAACGAGTGGCTCCGTAAAGTTGAGTCGCGCTGCCCGGTTAGCGATAATATAATGAATTCTACTCCTGTAAAGGTGGGGCTTAAACTTTTACAAGTTGCCTAGTAATGAGATTGAAAGAGCCCGATAGACACAGCCTATCGGGCTCTTTTTTTGTATGTCGGGCATGGTAATGAGCTAGCAGGATGCAAGTTCTTGCATATGCCGAGTTGATAGGAAACATTGGCGATTGGCAAGGGTGTCCAGAGCGATTTGGAATCTGAAAGGACCCATCAGCAAACTTGACGTATTGACGAACAGGAATCTAATATAAGGCTGAACTGAGAAGGGTAACCGAGCCATGGGGGACGCCCAAATATCAACCGTAACCTCATACGGTAAATTAGGCGATACGCAAGGAAAGTTTATCATCTTATCTCGAGATGTCTCACCATCTGTTGCAGAAGGGACAAACCGAGCGGCAACAGTCGGCGAAAGGTCCACAAAGGTAAGCATGAGAAGTCATTAGAGTTCTGGTAACTCAAGGTGAAGGACTGAATTGGTTAACCTAAGGAACAGTCAGTAAGAATCTTTATTTATGGAGCATCGGCAAGTTATCGCACAAGTATTAAATCCAATTTTCGAGTGGATGTTTTTCGAGATCAGTTACGGATATCGGCCATAACGAAGTGCCAAAAGGCATTATGGCAGGCAAACGAATATGTAACAGAAGGAAGAGAAGTAGTAGTTGTTATTGATATTTGAATTTTCTTCGATGAAGTCAACCCTGACCGTTTAATGTACGAATCGTCAACAAAGATAGAAGATAAAATCCTACTGAGATTGATTAGAAAATACGTACAAAGCGGTATTTTATTAGGAGGCTTACTATCCCAAGTCACTAAAGGAACACCGCAAGGAAGCCCGATATCTCCTTTATTATCCAATATTGTTCTAGACGAATTGGATTAAGAATTCTATTCGAAAGGTTACAAAACAAAGGGATTAGCATAGAGCAGATTATCTCAGAATTAAATCCAAAGCTAAGAGGCTGGCTTGAATACTTCAAGCACACTAAAAGCAAAGGGTTATTCAGGGATTTAGATGCTTGGATACGTAGGGAATTACGATATTTCACGATAAAACAAACAAACAAAACGAACGATAGGTTTAGTTCGCTTCTTAAAGAAACAGGAAGTTGTAAACTATCAATTGTGGATTATTGCTTTATCTGGTGTGTGATGGTGGCGAAAGTCGGCTGCTCCACAAATACATCAAGCAATGAGTAAACTTTGGTTTAGAGAACAAAACCTGTTTAATTTTGGTCATTAAATTATACGAAGTTAAACTGTTAACTAATACCGCCACGTGCAAGAGCATGCGCGGTGGTGTGAGAGGTTGAGGGAGTAATTTCTCAATTTACTCGATGGCTTATCCATTGTTCATGTAGATTACCTCTTTTAAAGCCTGTCTGGCTATTGTAACCGATGTTCCATAAAAAAAGGGTAGTTTTGTAGGTTGTACATTTTAAATATCAAATTTATTTTTGTGAAATCCATTGAACCCAACAAACTGCTAAATCATCTGGAGGGTAATCCTCTTGTTGACGTGAGAACACCTGCCGAATTTGCTGCTGGCCACATACCTGGAGCCATAAATATTCCTTTATTCTCAAATGAAGAGAGGGCAGAGGTGGGCACCTTGTACAAGCAGGTTAGCCGCCATGATGCCATGCTTCGCGCACTCGATATAGTGGGGCCAAAGATGTCTGGATTTGTGAAATTGGCAAGCGAGCTGTCCTACACAGATTACATCATTGTACATTGCTGGCGTGGCGGAATGCGTTCTTCGTCCTTTGCATGGTTACTGAATACTGCGGGAATTAATGCGGTTACAGTTAAAGATGGGTATAAAGGGTTTAGGAGATATAGTGCATCATATTTAAGCAGGGAGTGGAAATATAAGGTGCTGACTGCATGCACAGGAAGTGGGAAAACTGAACTCCTTTGGACTTTAAGAGATTCTGGCGAGCAAGTTGTTGATTTGGAGGAACTTGCTAACCATAAGGGGTCTGTGTTTGGTGGGTTAGGCCATATTGCTCAACCCACAACAGAGCAGTTTGAGAACAACCTGTTCTGGACTATGAAGGATTTTGATATTGATAAAACGGTTTGGCTTGAGGATGAGTCAAAGTGCATAGGTCATGTTTTTATTCCCCAGGAATTTTATAGCAAAATGCACTTTAGCCCGCTGGTAAAAATTGAAATACCGTTTGAAGAGCGCGTTGCCCGATTGGTAAATGAGTATGCCCAGTTCAGTAATGAAGAGCTGGCTTACGGTATTAGTAAAATTACTAAAAGGCTTGGTGGCGATAATACTAAGAATGCTCTTGTTGCACTTGAAAAGGGCGATTATGGCGAGGTAGCCCGCATCCTTTTATGGTATTACGATAAAGCTTACACCCGAAGCATTGAGGAACGACGAATGTTGGTTGAATATGAGAAGGACTTCCCGTCGTTCAGCACCAATATAATAGTTGGGGATATCTTATCTGTTTTTAATGGTTAGTATATCTACCAATTTAGAATCGGATTTTTGCTTGTTTTATAAGTTTGATGATTTCCCCTTAAAAAAGAATAATCTTCCTTTCAGCTCTTTACTTAAAGTAAGCAACCTCTTTATATCAAAAAAGAGATTAAGTAATAGAATATGCTAGGCTATTTTTTAACATGCTGTTTATGATAAAATCCAGTAGATGTATGATTATGTACAATGGTTTAATCGCTATAAATCTTGTGCAGTGATGTTATAACCATATATTTACTTGTCAATATAACATTAAGCTTAGGTTTATGTTATTTATATCTTTGGTGTTAATCAAAAATGCTGTTATTTTTATACCGAAAAATCCAACTATAAAAACATGAACATTCTAACTACAAAGAATATTGAAAAGCGTTTTACTAACCACTTGGCGCTTGACGATGTGAGTATTTCAGTACCCAAAGGGAGTATTTATGGGTTACTTGGACCCAATGGTGCTGGCAAAACAACTCTCATTCGTATTATCAATCAGATTACTGCAGCAGACAAGGGGGAGATTGAGTTTGATGGTCGACCCATTAAATCGGACGACATTTACAATATTGGTTATCTGCCCGAAGAGCGCGGTTTGTATAAAAAGATGAAGGTTGGTGAGCAGGCCTTATATCTGGCACGCTTAAAAGGTCTTAGCCGTTCAGAGGCGCTTAAGCGACTTAAGTACTGGTTTGAGAAGTTTGAGATTCAAGGATGGTGGGACAAGAAGGTTGAGGAACTCTCGAAGGGTATGGCGCAAAAAATACAGTTTGTGGTCACCATTATTCATGAACCAAAGTTGCTAATATTCGATGAGCCATTCAGCGGATTTGACCCTATTAATGCCAATATCATTAAAAATGAAATTCTTCAACTCCGAGAGAACGGTGCAACCATTATCTTCTCAACCCATAATATGGGAAGCGTTGAGGAGATGTGTGACCATATAACCTTGATTAATAAAGCAAAAAATATTCTTAGTGGGCATATTGATAAGGTTAGGCTCGATTATGGGAGCAACCTATTTGAGTTAGCCATTAAGGGCGACATTCAAAAAGTTACCAGCAGCCTTGATAGTAACTATGAGATTGTTAGCCATAAGGAAGATGCTGGCGTAGTAAAAGCGCAAATAAAAGTTCATAAGTTCTCGGACGATAACCGATTGTTAAAGCTGATAATACCCGTTGCCGAAGTTGTTGGCTTTAAGCCCGTTGTTCCCAGCGTGAATGATATCTTTATCCAGGTAGTTCAGGAGTACAATAAAACCCATGGCCTTAAGTAACCTATAAAGGAAAAAACTGTGTTATGAAAAAAATATTACTAGTTGTTGAAAGGGAGTTCCTAACAAGGGTTAGGAAAAAGTCGTTCATTATAATGACCGTTCTTACGCCCATTTTATTTGCTGCGCTGATGATTGTGCCCGCACTTATTGCAACCATGGAGGATACAAATGAGAGGCACATTGCTGTTATTGATGATACAGGTATTTTTGAAGGGAAAATTCCGGAAACAGAATACCTTAAATTCTCATTCCTTACCGATGTTGAGGTTGATGATTTAAAGGATACGTTTGAGGAGTCAAACTACTACGCAGTGCTATACATTGGCAAAATGGTTGCTACATCGCCCGATGCAGTGGTGTTATACTCCGATAAGCAGCCATCCATTGATATTACGTCACATATATCAAGTGCCATTAAGACCGAGATAGAATCGCAAAAACTGTTATCATATGATATTGAGAATCTCGATGAGATTCTCAAAAATATTAAAACATCAATTCGTGTACGTACAATAAAGTGGGGTAAGGGCGGCGAAGCCAAAGAGAGTTCAACCGAATTGGCTATGGGCTTGGCCTATATTCTCAGCTTTATTATTTACATGCTAATTTTCCTTTTCGGATCACAGGTAATGCGAGGTGTTATTGAGGAAAAGAGCAGTCGTATTGTTGAGGTTATTGTTTCGTCAATTAAGCCCTTCCAGCTTATGATGGGCAAAATATTAGGTATTGCAGCAGTTAGCTTTGTGCAAATTATACTGTGGGTTATTCTTACGTTTGGATTGGTTACTGTGGCTGGAAGCTTATTACTTGATAAGCCAGAGAGTATTAGCGCCAATAAGGAGATGGTTACTAACATGATGGAAACCTCAGGTGCCGCAGAGCAAATACCCGATAGCATTGCAAGTGAGAGTTTTATGGGCGAAATGATGAATGCGCTATCGAATATTAACTTTGGGTTAATTATTGGTGGATTTATCTTCTTCTTCCTTGGAGGTTATCTTCTATATGCTGCTATGTTTGCAGCAGTTGGTTCGGCAGTTGACAATGAGGCCGATACACAACAGCTGGTTATGCCAATTACTATTCCGCTAATTTTAGCTATAGTAGTAATGATAAGCGGTTTGAAGTCGCCTGATGGTGCAATAGCGTTTTGGTTTTCAATGATACCGTTTACCTCTCCAATTATAATGATTACACGCTTGCCCTATGGGGTACCCGCTTGGGAGTTAATCTTGTCGGGTGCAATTTTAATAATCAGTTTTGTTCTAATGACTTGGCTGGCTGCTAAAATTTATCGTACGGGAATTCTCCTATACGGAAAGAAGCATAGTTGGGGCGATATGTGGAAGTGGATTAGGTATAAAAACTGATTCTCAATACTAGTTGTCGTACAGTGCGCATAAACAAACCATGCCTATTTAAATTAGTATTATCTTTATAAACAAATTGTGGAAATTAGATGCCACACAAAACAAGGCGGAACCGAAAAGCCATACGAGTAGGAGAATTTTAATTTTGATAAAAATGAAAAAGATTATAACAATTTTATGCCTTATTTTAGGTGTTGGGTTTTATACCCAAGCACAGGTTAACCCTCATGCTATCGGACTTCGTTTCGGAGGTGATGGGAGTTCTAATGGAGCAGAAATTTCTTACCAGCACGGACTAAGTGAATCAAATCGTCTTGAATTTGATTTTGGGTTTAGCGGGTATAAAAATTACAGCAATCTATTTGTTTCTGGAACATATCAGTGGAATTGGAATATAACTAGTGGTTTAAATTGGTATGCAGGTCCTGGTGCTGCATTAGGCTTTTATAATTGGAGAGGGGATGATAAATCTAGTGGAGTAAACCTAGGGATAGGCGGTCAGGTGGGTTTAGAGTTTGACTTTAACACTCTTGGAGCACCAATTTTGTTGAGTTTAGATACTCGTCCAATGTTTGATTTCCTTGGATACAATAATGGTTTTGGTTGGGGTATTGCGCTTGGCGTTAGATATACTTGGTAAGATACTCGGCTTATAACAAAGTTTAAAGAATGGCGGGCGAAATGCTTTACGGAAGTTTTGTGTTTCGCCCGCCAAAATATTCTATCAAATCGTGTAATGTTGAATTAGTTTTTGATGTTGGTCGAATTTTAATAGTTTTGCCTAATCAATTATAATAACAACGAATTATGAAGTTTATTGCAGAAATTAATGTAATGCCTCTCAAGGTTCTTCTTGATCCTCAAGGTAAAGCGGTCGAAAAGGTTATGCAGAATACTGGATTTTCCGAAATTTCTAATCTAAGAATCGGAAAGCATATCACTCTTGAAATTGAGGCTCCTACTAAAGAGGATGCCATGAAGAGGGTGAACGAAGCGTGTTCGCAAGTGCTTTCAAATCCCACCATGGAAGGCTACGAGTACAAATTGATAGAAAAGTAGATTGACTAGCTCTCCTCAGGCGTATCCTTTGGAGATAATATTTGGGCCTGCTTTCGAATGGATTCTTTGTGAACCAGTCGGAGCAGGTCTTTTACATACTCCTTATCCAACCCCAATTTTTCGCCTAGTTCAACACGCCTATTAATCATTAACTCCCATCGGCGGAGCTGAATAATGGCCACGTTATTGTCCAGTTTATAATCACCAATCTTTTTAATAACCTCCATTCTTTGTGAGAGCAGTTCAAGGAGTTGTAGATCAAGAGAATCAATTTTTTCTCGTAAAGATTCTAGGATATCAGCAGAATCCTCTGTTGCTGGCAGAACATTGCGGTATGAGAGTTTAGATAGTATTTCAGCAAGTAATTGTGGGGTTATTTGTTGGAAAGCATCGCTTAACGCTGCTTCTGGGTTTATGTGGGTTTCAATCATTAGCCCATCCATTGAGAGGTTGAGAGCCTTTTGCGAAATATCCAGAATAAGTTCAGGATTACCAGAGATGTGGCTAGGATCGCAAATGATAGGAAGATTAGGGATGTATGTTTTCAAATCAATGGGGATCTCCCATTTAGGAAGATTGCGGCATGTGGATTTTTGAAAGGGAGAAAATCCACGATGAATTACTCCAATTTTGTTAACTCCTGCCTTTTCAAAACGCTCAATGG
>JAQUJY010000149.1 GCA_028680705.1 Bacteroidales bacterium | reverse complement strand
TTACTAATTATCGTATTTACACAGACCAAGGTCAAAATATATTATCTTTAATTTATATTTGGGGAACTAAAGTCTACGATAGTTTTCCTCACAGAATTGAAATAGACTTTAACTTTTTTGATCACATAATTGGAATCGACTTTGATTTTAAATCCATTAAAAGAAACCCAGATATATTTGTTTCCGCAGACTTTCCTGACATTAAAGTTATTCCTTTAGCTCTTGATCATGAAGTATTTTAACATTTTCCTTATTCTTTTTACATTCTCCACTACCTCTTTTAGTCAGTCACTAAAAGAGTTGGAGCAACGTAAACAAAAAACCCAACAGGAACTTGATTTTTCTAACGAACTACTTGAGAAAACACAGAAGGATAGGGTGCAATCTGTTAATCAACTTAATATTTTAAGCAGTCAATTAAAGCTCCGTAACCGATTAATTTTTGATACTCAGAACCAGATAGATTTACTTTTAAGGGAAATTGAGGATAAATCTCTTTTTATTACAAGTTTAAATCAAGATTTAGTAAATTTAAAAAAAGAGTATGCTAAGCTGATTCGTTTTGCTCGAAAAAGCAAATCTGATATGGAAATATTAGTTTTCCTTTTTGCTTCAGAGGATTTTAATCAGGCTTACCGTAGATTGCGTTTTTATAAACAATTTGTTAAGTTTAGGCAGAAACAAGCTTCTGATATTAAGGCAACTCAGGAAATGATCCAAATTGAACTCCAAAATCTTCAGAATAACAAGCTAGAGTTGGAGGAGTCCAAACAAAACAAAGCCAAAGAGGTTCTTAAATTATCACAGGAAGAAAAAAAATTTAAAAAGAGTATTATTTCATTACAACAAACCGAAGGACAGTTAAGGAAAGAGATAGAGGAAAGAAAGAAATCAATGGCTATTCTCGAGAGTACAATTGCTGATTTAATAGCTGAAGAGGCAAAAAAAATGGCAACTTCCAAAGTTAGGGATGGCCGGTATCTTCTTTTATCTGCAGGATTTGAGGGTAACAAAGGAAAACTTCCATGGCCAACAACCAAGGGGTTAATAACAAGTACTTTTGGTGAGCATAATCATCCGGTACTTAAGGGTGTTAAAATCAAGAATAATGGAATTGACATAAGTACAGATAAGAGTGCAACCGTAAGATCCATATTTGAAGGTGAAGTCAAAAAGATTGTAACAATTCCTGGTTCAAATATTGCCATACTAATCCGGCATGGCGATTACTTAACAGTTTACTCCAATATAACCAAGGTAACCGTTAAGGCAGGAGATTTTGTTAAAGCATTACAACCTATTGGCCAGGCCTATACCGATCCATCCACAGAAAAGGGAATTTATAATCTGCAAATTTGGTACGAGAGTAATATCCAAAATCCAGTCCATTGGATATTACCTTAAAAAAACATGTATTCAATATTGAAACTTTATTTTATTATTAAAGTATAAAAACTTGATCCCTAGAATTATAAATTAAATGAGAAAAGAGATTTCAATACAATCGAAGCTTGATAATATATCTTATATCGAAAAGTTGGTAGATGAAATATCTGAACAATGCACACTTTCTCCCGATATATACGGTAAAGTATTGATAGCCACTATTGAAGCAGTAAATAATGCGATTGTACATGGCAATAAATTTGATATCAATAAGATGGTTAACGTTTGTGTCCAAATATTCGACAATTCAATCCATATTTATGTTAAAGACCAGGGTTCTGGATTTAATTTCGAGGATGTACCAGATCCCACAATTCCTGAAAATCTAGAGAATATTTCTGGTCGAGGCGTTTTCCTTATGAAAAATTTAGCAGACCAAATCAATTTCAATAGAAACGGTTCTCATGTAGAGTTAATTTTTCAAATTTAACAATTCTACCTGTGGCTATTTTTTTCTTTAATGACGATATAAACTTTACGTTAAAAGATAAGAGATTATTTAAGGGATGGATTAAAAAAATAATCGAAGTTAATAACTTCAAGTTGGGTGATATTAATTTTATTTTTACATCCGAGAGTAAAATATTAGACATTAACACAACTTACCTTAACCATACTTATCTTACCGACATAATAACTTTTCCTTATACAACTGATAAAATTATCTCCTCAGATATCTATATTTGTATTCCAGTTGTAAGGTCGAATGCGCAAAAATATAATCAATCTTTTTCCGATGAGTTGAACAGAATTATGATTCACGGTGTTTTACACCTAATCGGGTATAACGACTCTAATGAAGAGGAAACAATAGAAATGCGCAAAGCAGAGGACAAATGTCTTCTGGTACTAAAGGAAATGGAAAATGCTAAATAATTTTGATGTAATTGTAGTAGGAGGTGGGCATGCAGGTTGTGAAGCTGCATCCGCGGCTTCAACTTTGGGATCAAAGGTGCTATTAATATCAATGGATATTACTAAAATGGCACAAATGAGTTGTAATCCTGCCATGGGTGGTGTAGGTAAGGGTCAAATTTTGCGCGAAATAGATGCACTAGGCGGATATTCTGCAATTATTTCTGATAAATCGTCCATTCAGTTCCGAATGCTAAACCGATCAAAGGGTCCTGCCATGTGGAGCCCACGAGCACAATGTGATAGGATGGTTTTTTCTCAAGCATGGAGAGATACGCTTGAAACCATTCCTAACTTGTATTTATGGCAGGATAAAGTAGTTTCTTTACTCCATAAGGGTGATAAAGTTACTGGTGTTAAAACACAGATGGGAATTGAATTTCAATCTAAGACTGTAATTTTAACTAATGGAACTTTTCTCTCAGGGCTTATTCATATTGGTAGTGTTAATTTTGGAGGAGGTAGAGTAGGTGAAACATCATCGGAGGGTATAACTAAACAGTTAGAGGATTTCGGTTTTGAATCTGGGCGAATGAAAACAGGTACTCCTGTTAGAATTGATGGACGAACTGTAGACTTTTCTAATCTTATTGAACAAAAGGGCGAGGAGGGGGAGAACTATTTTTCATTTTTAACCAACCAAAGGAACTCTTTGAAACAACGAAGCTGCTTTATTGCTGAAACATCAAAGGAGGTTCATGATATACTGCGAACAGGTTTCGAATTTAGCCCTTTATTCCAGGGTGCAATCAAGGGTATTGGGCCCCGCAACTGTCCAAGTATTGAGGATAAGCTAAGGACTTTTGCCGATAAAAATAGCCACCAGCTTTTTCTCGAGCCCGAAGGTGAGAAAACATACGAAATGTACCTAAACGGGTTTAGTTCCTCATTACCCTCAGAAGTTCAGTTTTTAGCCTTAAAATCTATTCCTGCATTCAGAAATGCACACGTACTTCGTCCAGGTTATGCTATAGAGTATGATTATTTTCCACCACTTCAAGTTAAACACACGCTAGAAACAAAGATTGTTGAAAACCTTTATTTTGCCGGACAAATAAATGGTACCACAGGTTACGAGGAAGCTGCCGCCCAGGGTTTGATGGCAGGAATAAATGCTCACAATAAAATAGTAGACAAAGAAAGTTTTATTCTAAAAAGAGATGAAGCATACATAGGAGTTTTAATTGACGATTTAGTAACCAAGGGCGTTGATGAACCCTACCGCATGTTTACTAGTAGAGCAGAGTATCGTATTTTACTTCGACAAGATAATGCGGACG
>JAQUJY010000070.1 GCA_028680705.1 Bacteroidales bacterium | reverse complement strand
ATTGCCCAAAAAAGTGTGTACTTTTATCCATTATAGTTATAGTTTGTGCTAAAACAAAACTACAAATAAGAGCTATGATGGCATTTTGCCATCATAGCTCTTATATCTTTTTATCGGACAACAGTGAATACTAAATAACCTACTCAAAAGTTTATTGAAATTTTATACCAATCAATTTAAAGGTTGGGCATAAAATAAAGAGAATAGGGAGAGATACGTTAGTGCTTAAATATTAAAAATTCGTTTTTTTGAATAAAACTTTCACCCATTAAAATTTCAGCAGATTTTGGAAGGTCAATCTCTATTGGATTACAAAAGTTTATAATAATAGTTATTCTATCACCCTGATAAAATCGTGTAAAATGAATTCTATTGTCAATAAGTTTTAGTGTTTCGTATTGACCATACTGAAGAGTTTTCTCTTTATTTCTCAGGGCAATTAAGTTTTTATAGGTGTTAAATATGGATTCTTCGACATCTTTTAATGCTTCAACATTATTCTCTACATAGTTATCGTTTATCCGAATCCACGGTTTATCCGAGGAAAAACCAGCATTGTGTGTTCCATTCCACTGCATTGGACTTCGCGATCGATCTCTGTTATGTTTATTCGCCTCTGCAAGAGCATCGACAGATGAAAGCCCCTTATTTAATGCTATGTTATACTGTGTTTTCGCTTGGATATCAACAATTTCATTGAACGCGTTTGCTTCAATATTCTGCATTCCAATCTCCTCACCATAGTAAATAAATGGGACTCCCTTTGCAGTAATAATTAGCGCTGCAAGCGCTTTCGCAAGTGATGTATCTCCTTTGGCCAATCGATTAATAAGTCGAGGCATATCGTGACTACCAAAAAATAGTGTAGGATATTCGCTCAGACTATCCTCCATGTTTTGCAGCTCTTCAAAAATTCGTTGAACAGAGAACTCTGGGATACTTCCAAAATTAAAATTGAAAACTACATCCATTAATTCTGGAGACTGATATTGGCTAAGAACTTTTAATTTATCGCTACCAATTTCGCCAACTACAAATTTATTGTCATGCTCACTAATTGTTGCTTTAATAAGCCTTATAGCATCTTTAACACTAGGTTGATTTACATCGTAAATATGTTCCTGTTTGCCATTGCTAATTGGATTATCGAGAGTTATGCCATCTGTAGTAAGAAAGTTTATTACATCGAGCCTAAAGCCATCAACACCTAAATCGAGCCAAAAACGGAGTACGTTTTGAATCTCCTCCACTAGATTTGGATTTGACCAATTTAAATCGGCCATTGTTGTATCAAACTGATGATAGTAATACTGATTTGTTACCGAATCATACTCCCAAGCGGAGCCTCCAAAAAATGATTCCCAGTTATTTGGTTCATCATGCCAAATGTAATAATTGCGATATGGGTTATCTATTGATTTTCGAGATTCTTGAAACCATTCGCATTCAATTGAAGAATGGTTAACAACCATATCAATAATCACTTTAATATCCTTACTATGAGCAACATTAATAAATGTTTTAAAATCATCTAGAGTACCATATGTTGAATCAACTTGATAATAGTTAGCAATATCGTAGCCATTATCCACCTTAGGAGAGGTATAGAATGGGGTTAGCCAAATTCCTTTTACTCCCAACGAGTCTAAATAATCAAGCCTAGATGTAATACCAACAAAATCGCTATATCCATCACCATCACTATCTTGGAACGATGGCATATAGATTTGGTAGAAAACCGTTTCTTTCCACCACTTAGGTTTGTCATCGGTGCAAGAAGTTGTAATGAGAATAATTAAAATGGATGAATACAACAAGCAATTACGTATCATGGAATAATGATTTAATTTTCAATATAAAAATATACTCAGGGTATTGAATTTACTTTATAAATTATTCTTGAAAATTTATTGTATTAGAAAAAAGGCCCAGGCATCTTCATCCTTCAATGAATAACCTGAGCCTTCTTACATCAGCGCTCTATTTACAAAACCTAATTATTCTGGTTTCTCTAAGTTATAAATCGACTGTACTTGAGCAGCAGTTAGAACGGTACTATAAATTCTAACCTCATCCATCATACCATGAAAATAGCCACCCCAAGCAAGAGGAATAATTTTATCAACATCGTAGTTTGAATCATCAGCTGCATAAACATCAGCGTCTCTACCAAATACTAAATCATTAGTAGAAGCAACAAGAGTTCCTGGAGTGTCATCCCATACCTGAGTCTCTGTTCCATTTGCGTAGAAAGTCATTTTTCCATCACCCAAAGTAACTGTAAGGTGATACCATGTATTAATTTCTAGTTCAGGATCACTATCTCTGTCCCAAATACCATCGGTAGTTGCAACAGAAAAGAATGATTTATTCACAGACTGAAGCTGAAATTTGTATCCTTCCCATGAGTGTAGCCCAATAAAACGATTGTTCTCAAGGATTTCTGCAGCATTCACCCAAACTGCTATTGAAATAGTTTTCGGGCTAAATGCTGGGTTGTTTGGAATTTTTACATATGCTCCCTTATCGAATGAAAGTGCTTTACCATCATTTCCATATCGGTCTTTTGCCCATACGGGTAATCCACCCTCCCAAGTATCGGCACCACTTATCAGCGTTCCGTGGAACTTATTGCCAGAATAATCGGTAAGAGTTGTTCCAGCACCATCATCGAATGTCCAATGCCCCACAAGTGCTTCAGGAGCAATAGCTTCAACAACCTTTGAGTTATACACGGTAATAGCCGCATCTACGGCGATTATCGTATTATCAATTTCAATTTGAGTTGCTGCTGGGTTGTTGTCAACAACTTTTGCCGCATCAATTACAGTTTGAAGAACAGCTTTTGAGCCAGGTATATATTGGCCTTCAGCAGTTCCTTCATCAGTACTTGCGATAAGTTCTTCTGCTGTTGCAATTTTTGCAGCAAGTTCAGTCTTATCAACTAGATCATCGTCATCATCTTTACAGGAGTTAAAAGAGATTAAACTGCCTGCAAGAAAAGCGATCATAAATACATGTAACCATTTAATTTTTTTCATTTGATTGGAATTTAGGTTAGTAAATAAGAAACAGATAAAATTTAATTTATTTGATTATTAATATCAACCTCATTTTGAGGTATCGGAAAAAACCGATGTTCATCATAAATAAAGTTAGTGTTAACAAGTTTGCTTTCAGCATACGATTTTCCGTAGCGCATTAAATCGTAAAACCGATGAAACTCAAAACCTAGTTCAACTCTTCTTTCATTACGAATAATTTCGCGTAATTTATCCTGATCTGTGGTAGTTATATCGGGGAGCAAATCAGTTGGAACAGCACCAAAACCATCAAGCGATTCATCGTAGAGAAAACTCTCTCTAGCTCTTTTTCTTACCTCGTTAAGCGGAACTAGTGCCAAGGGGCCTTGATTTAATTCGTTTAACGCTTCAGCTTTTATAAGTAGAATCTCAGCATATCGCATAAACACGTAGTTAAGATCACCGTTACCCTTAGTGCCAGCAGAAATTTCAGACAACGGTTGAAGGTGTTTTTTTTGGATAAACCCCGTGGGTGACCATGAAGGGTTGAAAGGCTCACCATTTATCCAGGTAGTTCCTTCCCTTCCGAGGGTATAATTGAGTCGTGGATCGGAAACTCCCTCAACTGTTTTTTCAAAAGCATTCACAAAATCCTCGGTGGGAACATTAAAGAAATAGCCGTTCTCAGCCTGAGGAGCAAACCATTGGTTGAGCGAATTTCCCACAAAGGGATCCTGTCCGCTTAAGTGCTGTATCTCAAACAACGACTCAGCGTTATTTTGTGTGTCAAACCTAAAGCTTTGATTATAGACGGGCACAAGAGAATATAAGCTAAGCAGTTCAATATCATCTATAACATCAAGGCAAAGTTGATGTTTTTCCTGAAAAAGATGAACCTTTGCAAGCAAGCCCAACGCTGCACCTTGAGTTACACGCCCATGCTGTAAAGTATTAACAGGCAAAATATTAGAAGCTTCAATTAAATCAGTCACTATTCTTTCATAAACTTTATCAACAGTTGAAGTGGGCACATGCAATTCATCTGCAGTGTATGCTGGCTTTATTTTAAGTGGAATTTCGCCAAAAATATTTACCAAATGAAAGTAATAGTATGCCCTTAAGAATTTAGCTTGGGCAACAACGGATTCCTTAACTTCAGGACTTACATCAGCCCCTAAGCGATGAATTACATCATTAGCTCTAGATATTCCCTCATAGTAACGCTGCCAAATACTTAGAAGAAATCCATTATCGCGAGTATATGAAAACTGCTCAATAAACTCAATTTCACTTTGATCTCCTGGAACCCCACCTTTAATAGCATCATCAGAAGCAACATCGCCAAAAACCCACAAAGGGTTTTTAATGCTGGTAAAACTCATAGGCTGATATGCTGCAGTTATAGCAAGCATTGCATGTTCATCGGTTTTATAAAAGGTAGTGCTTGTATATATTCCCTCCATATCTTCGTTGAGGAAATCAGTACAACCCATCAATAAAACGACGCCAATTATTAGTATTCGAAATGATTTTAACATGGTTATTTAGATTTTAATTGTTTTACAATAATTCTAAATATTTAAAAATTAACCTGTATGCCAATATTATAAGAACGTGCCAGTGGATAGGTACCCCAGTCTATCCCAGCTGCTATATCACCCTCAGCTTTTGAATTATCGCTAGTTGTCATTTCAGGATCAAGTCCAGGATATTTTGTAAAGGTTAATAAATTGTGTGCAAGGAAATATACTCTTGCATGCTGCATTGCTAGTCTACTAATCCATTTACTAGGTAATGTGTACCCAATCTGTAAACTCTTAAGACGCAGATATGAACCATTTTCTAAGAAACGGGTTGAAGGGCGAGTGTTATTAGCTTTTCCGCTCCACGATGCTCTGGGTTGTGTGTTGCTAGTTCCTTCGCCTGTCCAGTGTTCATCGTAATAACGCTTTGTCACATTAAAAGGACGATAAAAACCTTCAATATCAGTTGCCACTTGGTAGTATATTTTATGCCCAAAATCGCCTTGCCAAAAAACAGATGCATCAAAGTTTTTGTAGTTGGCAGCAATTTGGAAACCGGTAGAAAACTTTGGTATTGCACTACCTACATGCACTCGATCAAGCTCATTTATATAACCATCAGCATTTTTATCGGCATAGCGAACATCACCTGGATGAATATTGTTGCCTTGATATGCGCTGGTAATAATTCCCTGGGTGTTCTGAAAGATTCCGTCCATCTCGTAGAGAAAAAATGAACCAACAGGATATCCAACTTCTGTTCGTGTTCCATAAACCCCATTGTCAATTCGGCCACCTAAGATTGGACCACTAAGATCTAATACTTCATTGTACAAATAGGCAAAATTCCCGCTTAAATCTAATCCAACATCTCCGAACTGATTTCTAAAATTTAACTCTAATTCAACACCTGTATTAAGGATTTTACCATTATTAACCCAAGCAGGTTCTGCATATCCAGCTGAAGATGGAATTGGTTCTCTTACAAGCATATCTGCTGTTACTTTCCTATAATAATCCATTGTAAGCGAGAGGCGATTTTGCATTATTGAAATATCTAATCCCACATCAATTTGCGTACTTGTTTCCCATTTCAAATCATGGTTCCCTAAAGTTGAAATGGCGTATCCTGATGACATTATTTCGCCGAACGGATAATTGAAGTTTGGAGCAATTTGATCGGAATAAGCGTAGTTCCCTACTTCTTGATTTCCTATTGCACCATAGCCAACTCTAAGTTTTAGCATATTAAAGAAGTCATTATCCTCCATAAAACTTTCCTGATCAATCCGCCAAGCACCCGAAACGCTATAGAAAGTCCCCCATCGATTTTCAGGGCTAAAACGTGAGGAGCCATCTCTTCTTAGGGTTAATGACAATAAATATTTTCTATCGTAGGTATAATTGGCCCTACCAAAAAATGATAGAAGAGAGTTTGCCCATTTATTTTCTGAAGCCACTACACTTCCCAAACCGTTTCCTAAAACCACCAAATGATCGGCTTGATCGGGAAAATCCCTCTCAGTAGTAGCGTCGATATAACCATTATTTCTAATGGCCTCTGTACCAAGCATTACAGAAACACTATGCTTATCGGCAAAAACTTTATTGTAAGAAAAAACTTCACTAGCAGTTAAAGATTGGAAGTAACCATTTGAAATTTGTAAAGAGTTTGGGTTGTTAATCCTCAGGTTTGTACCCCAGTTCTCATTAAATCTTCGTTGATTAAAATCGGTTCTATCCATACCTAGCGTGGAAGTAAAATGCAAAAAGGGAAATAGCTGGATATTGGCATTAACATCTCCAAACAGCTGATTCTGGTTGCGATTGTTGTTTGCTTTTCTAGCTAAGCCAACAGGATTGTAGCCATCGCCAAAAAACTGTTGATTGTTGGGTTGATCAACAAACTGTCCATCTTCATCATAAATAGGAATTGCTGGGGTACGAAATAATGCGTAACGAACTATACTCCCTCCATTTCCTCCATATCCATCACCACTACTACCAATAATATCGTTGTCGCTTTTTGATATATTTATATTTGACCCTATGCGTATGTAATCATTCACTTGGCTAGTTAAACTCATGCGTCCTGAGTATTTCTTATAGTGTGATCCTATTATTATTCCGTCCTGCCCAAATAAGTTTGCGGACATAAGATAGGTGAGTTTGTCGTCCCCCCCACTAACTAATACTGTTTGGTTGTGAATAAAGCCTGTGCGGAAAATTGCTTCAAGATGATTAACATCAGGTAAAGTTGCAGCAAAATCACTGCCAATTAACTTTCTAAGTAATATTGGGTTATCAATAAAAGCGTTGTCGTTGATTGCTGCTTCGTTGTACATTTTAATGTACTGATTGCGATTTGTCATTGGAGTTAGTTTTCCATGCTGTTGAAAACCAACTTGAGAACTGATTTCTATTCTTGATTTGCCCTTAGTTCCTTTACGAGTGGTTATTATAATAACTCCGTTGTTGGCTCTTGCACCATATATTGCAGCCGATGCTGCATCTTTTAGTATACTGATAGACTCAATATCATTGGTTGATAAAACACTAAGTGCATCAACCGTAGGTACACCATCAACAATGTAGAGAGGGTCGTTGCTGCTGTTGATTGAACCAACTCCCCTAATTCTAACATTTACTCCTTCACCAGGCATACCTGTATTGGATGTAATATTCACACCTGAAGCACGCCCCTGTAGAGCTTGGTCAATTCCAGCCACAGGAATTGCTCTGATTTCCTCAGTTTTTACACTTGAAATAGAGCCAGTTAAATCAACTTTGCGCTGAACACCATAACCAATAACTACAAGTTCTTCTAGCAATTGAACCTCTTCTTCTAAAACTATATCAATGCGTCTGTTTTGACCAACAATACGAGTTTGAGTCTTGAAGCTAATATAGCTAAATACAAGGGCAGGGTTTTCAATATCTTGAGGGATATCTATCTCATAGTTACCATCTAAATCACTTGAAGTTCCAAGTGTAGTCCCTTGAATAACAATAGCAACACCTGTTAAACCGATACCTTCGGTATCTTTTACGCTACCACTTACTTTTTCTGGATGGTTTTGGCCATTACTGAGTAAAGGGATAAACAGAAATAACATCAAAACCCAAAAATTACTTTTTTTCCTAGTTTTCATCTGTTTAGATATTTTTTTTAAACCAAAATTGCTTTCATTAACTATTTTTATTGAATAATCTGCATGTTAAACCTATTTATAAGAGACAATGACATCACCCGCTTTATAGACCCCATTGCGCTTTTCAAGTTTTAATCCCTCAGGAATTTCAACAACAAGTCTTGCACTTTGTGCTGGAATACTTAGTGAGATCTTTCCTGTTATATTTTTTGCCACAGTGCTGTGAGAAATAATATCGAAGAGGTAGATCGGCTCCCCTTGATAGAAATAATCAACTTCCATAGTTTGATCGTAGGGGTTAAAAATTAAATAAGTTGGGTAAGCACTGTCCCTATGGAAATCGGTTGCTAAACAATCCAACCTTAGAATTAAATCGACATTGGTTTTGTGAACGATTGCCCCAAAAATACCCACATGTGCAGATCCATAAATACTAAACTGGGATACATCAGGATTACCTTCAACCCAAAGAGGCCCATCACCTAATGCTACTGGTGACACATCGATTAACAAAGGATTATTGTATTTGTCGATTTTCTTAAGCCCTTCGTAGGCAATAACATTTCGAGTTAAATATTTTTTATTGGGAAGAGATTGATGATTGTCGGGAGTTTCGTTTGGGTAAAATAAACGAGCTGCATTGGCTGCATTAAGTATCCATTTTCCAATAGTTTCAGCATATTCAGGTGCATATCTTACCATAGGAACTAATGGCCAAGCCATGTCAAAAGTGTTCATAAGAAAACCAAAACCGCCATCGTCATGCCAACTACCTTGAATACCATGCACATCGTAATTACCCCAACGTTCATTTATTATTCCCCATCCATAACGTCCGTCGGTTGCATTACAACCATCAAAAGTCCAATTTAGGATGGGATGAAAATCATAATTTGTGCCATGCTCTGCATTCAGTCGTGCGGCAGTTAATGCTCCAAACGGCATAAGTACCTCATAAAACCTGCTCTCTTTTTGTGCAAGAAGTGACTCTATTGCAGATTTAGCCCCTTCTAAATATTTGTCATCGCCAAATTTTTGATAAGCTGCCATAAGCACCCAAGCATGACCGGCAGCAGCATCTTCTTGAAATGGGATGTGACTTTGCTTTCCTTCCATAGTGGAATAATCAAAGGAAGAGTAGTGATAATTACCATTTAAGGTTGAGTCCGCTCTGTAAAATTGATCAGCAACAACTCGCATTAGACTATCGGTGCGATTTTCTTCGGGAAAAAGATCGGCAATGGCATAAAAGAGCATATTCGGAAATACATCGTACCACCAATCACGAGAATATCCTCCGCCTAAATTTCCAACCTTTGGCGAAGTATTATTCATGAAGATATTCCAACCATTATCTTTATTAAAATAGTTGTGAGTCATTCTAACATAGTTGTAGCCTTTTTGATTGGTTTTATCTATTCCTACTAAGCCAGCACTCATAAGTGATCCAAGAGCACCAATTGCTTCGTGAAACTCGCCTCCATTTGCATCGCTTCCCTGTCTTACATCTCCAATTGCGGTATAAAGGCCAAAGGTTTGCTGTGGAAAATTACGTTTACTATTATCAAACCATATAAAAGGCAAATAATCGCCTTTAGTATTATGATCAAAGAGATATTGGTCAAAATTAATTGCCAGTTCTTTCCAGTTGAGCATTTTATATGGTTCCGGATGAAAAGGCATGGTTTCTACCCTGCTAATCTGCACTTGTTCAATTGACTGATTCTTCTCACAAGAAATCAGTGAAAGAATTAATGCAAATGACAGAGATACTAAGAATATACTTTTTTCCATTCTAATGGCTTTAGGCATAAGCGATTAAATTAATTATCAAGGTTTAGAGCATCAGGGTTAGGATGCTCACTCTTTACTTCATCAACTGTTTTATCTGCATACTTAATGATATTTTTCGCTAATGGAATCGAGATCAATTGAATAACTGCCACTATAACAAGTGCATACTTGAGGGCAAATTCGTCAGAGATATAAAAAAATAATATGAATAGAACTAAACCGAAAAAACGACCAATGTAGAGACCAAATTCATGATTAAAGATGTATGCATATTCACTTCGTTTCTCTTTTACCGATAGAATATCGATAACTCTCATTTGAATTGGGAAATAGGCAATATCGTGTAAAGGCATAAATAGAACTTTACACAGCACGAAAATAATTACCCCAACAGCCGAGAACAAAATTTGATTGGCAAGAGCACCAATTAGGAAAATCACCATACCCGTTGAAAAAATGTAGATACGATGTTTGGGCTTTGTCGTCCTTCCTAAAATATAAAGTATAAATGCAGTTAGTATGCCACTAATGCTTTGAACAGTGCCAAGTGATCCTTCATCACCAACTAAGGTCATTATTAAAATTGCAGGTGCTGTTACTAAGTACCCCTGAATCATTCCTTTTAATGAAGCAAGTCCTAGCATTTTTTTCCAGAGTCGATCGAACCGTAAATACAAGAACTTCTTCTGTTTAGGATTACTGTATTTATGCTGATGAATTACAATACTTGCAGCTATGGTGAGTAAAATTACAACACCAGTAACTATTTGGTAGGCTCCTGAGGTGTTGCCATCGAACCACCCATTTTTTTTGGTTTGAACAATAAACCAACCAATTACAGCAGGAACAATAATAAATGTAATAGTGTAGAAAAAAGTCTCTAAACCATAGTAGTAGTTTCTATTACTATCGTTAGTGGTATCAAGGGTTAAGAAATCACGATTTGCCCAGAAAAAACCAAATGAAGCACCCATAATAAAACCGGCAATGGAGACTCCAATCATTTCTATGTTGCTGAGTGTCATCATAAACAACATGGAGATCCCACTTAGCAACATACCAAAACTATATAAGTGCGAGATTTTTATCTTTTTCAGTAGAAACCCGTTAATTAGAAAGGTGAAAGGTATTCCGGTATAGACGCACAGTTGATATACTGCAACCATTTTTGCTGGGTCTTTATCGGCGCTTCCCATAATATATGCACCAACAAAAATATCAATAACGGGCAGTACAAATGCATATATCATATTAGTGATAAGTACAAGACGCATATCCCGGGGCATAGAAAGGAAAAAATGATATTCGCCCAAAATCTTTTTTCTCATTTATTTCAATTGATGTTGATATTGATCAAACTATTTTTACTATTTGAGTGATTTTAATATCTCCTTTATGGATAACTCTGCACCACAAATAACCTCATCACTTGCTCCGTAATACACGGTAATTCTATCGTCATTAACAATATGGCCATTGGTGAAAATAACATTTCCAAAGAACCCAGTTTTCTCATATTCCATATTTGGTTCCATGATTGGATCAATACTTCTCGAAATAACCTTGGAAGGATTATCTTTATCAAGAAGAAGTGCACCTAAACAATATCGATTATTCTCATCGGCACCATGGTAAATCTCTAACCATCCTTCTGAGGTTGCAATTGGTGCAGCGCCTGCACCTACTCTTGCGCTATCCCACATTCCAGGGCGCGTAAGAGCAACACATTGATGATTACCCCAATGGAGCAAATCAGGAGATTCGGCAATCCAAATATAATTTCCTCCTAGTTCAGGACTGCTAGGTCTATGAAAAGCAAAGTATTTATCGTTAATTTTTGTATCAAAAATTGCACAATCCTTATTGTGCGGAGGGAAAATCATTCCTCGCCTCTCAAAATTCTTCCAATCGGTTGTGAACATATACCCTACCCCCACAGCAATTTCTGAAACCATAGTATAGGTAAGGTGGTAACCATCGTTTATTTGGGTGATCCTACAATCTTCTATTCCAAACGATTCGTATACTCCTTCACCGTTAATTGGTTTATAAGAATCGGGTTCTGTGAATTTTTTTCCATCATCGCTACAAACCAAGCGCAAATGTGATAAAGTGGTGAGGTAAAATTTACCATCGTATTTTATTACTCTTGGATCAGAGTCATCAAGTTTGGGATCGTTCTGATGGAACGTTAGAATCTCAATTTTACCTTTGGCATCTAAAACAGGGACTTTAATACTTCCATCTACCTGTTTTGTTCTTTCAGCAACCCTACATAACATCCATATTTTTCCATCAAATTGAAAAACACCTGGATTAAGAAGACATTCAATATACATCTCCTTAGAACTAGGCTTTATATCGGAAGGTCTAAGAATTGGATTGTTTTTAAATCGTTTGGCTAAATCCATCTCTTTGATTTTTATTTTGTTCTTTTGTACCACTCTTAAAATTAGAGTCAAATATTGTAAACCATGTATACTAGGTTTTCAAAATAGTATATCATATTATCAAAACAACCATAAATAGAGGAATACAAAGGTATTAATTGATATTTATGGAAATTCTATTGCTATTTATAGATAATGAAACGGGCAGATAAATTCCCATTATTTGTAATAACCTTCATAAAATACATACCCGATAAAAGGTTAAAAGGTAAATTTACTTTGAGAGGAATACTATCGTTTTCGGATAGTTTGCAACTCATATTAAGGACCAATGCCCCCTTAATGTCAAATATCTGATATTGAGCGTAATTCACTCCTTTTGTATCAAAAAGCAGATTAACAAAATTGTTACTTACAGGATTTGGGTAAATAACCAAATTCTTTTTGCTTGAAATTTGTTGAATGTTAGGAACGTTGACCAAGTAATTATTATTAATTTGAGCAGGAGTAAGTCCGTGGTTAAAAATACTTACCAAGGCCATATCTCCCTTAAAATTGTAACTATTATTCCCAGGAATATTTTGGCCTAAAACCATATTTATAGTAGACTGATTAATTGCACCTGTATGATTTACAAACGCATCTAGTTCAGCATTTAACCAAATTTCCATATCTATACCATTATATATGGCAACCAAATGATACCATTCACCTGCTTGTATGGTAGATTCAGAATCAAGATCTTTGATGCTTTCGCTAGAATTAACAGTAAAGCGAAATTTATTGTCGGTAATAGATACCTTATATCTATTTTCCCAGCTTCCATGAGAAATAGGGTGCTGTTCTTTAGTAGATAATTCATCTACATTCAAAAACATAGATATAGAGACTGCATTCGAGAAGTTTAGTTTTTCTGATGATGGTATTAAGATGTTGGCCGAGACACCATCAAAGTGTGCTGCATAGCCATTGTTTCCGTTTAAGTCGTTGGTCCAAGTTATGCTACCACTAACAGTCCCATGCAGATTATTTTCGCTATCGTCATTGGCATTTCCCCTCAACTTATAAAATGCAACCCTTTCTCCTGCCGCTTCATCTTGGTAATTCCGTACAATTATTTGTACGCTATCTTTTGCAAATAACTCATTAGGGTTACTTACCCGGCATGAAATATCGTAATAGCCTTCTTCTGCGGGAGCGGTAAACGTTACAGTATCTCCATCGCCTGTAATTGTGCCCGATACAGATGTCCAACTGTATTGCAAAGGGTCGTTGTAATAATCCTCAGCTTTACATAAAAGTGTTATTTTATCTCCGGGTTTACATTTTCTCGGAATGGCTTTAATCTTAAGTATTTTTGGAGGGTAAGGAATTCGTTCAACTACATTTATTTGCAATGATAATGAGTCTGTTAAACCACTTTCATTCTCAACTTTACATGCAATTGTATATAAGCCAATATCATGAGAAGCATTGTATTCTATCTCATCAGTAGCAATAAATACTGAATCTTCTATATACCAGTAGTATTTGAGTTCTTCGTTGTTTGGATCGTATGCTGTGCAATAAATATTTGTTGAACTGTTTATTTCTATAATGGTGTCAGAACTTGCTAATGCTTTAATTCGGGGGGGCGCTTGTGTAGATGGTAATCCATTATTAAAATCAATAATTATATTATTGGCAAGGGTTTGTTCCCCTTGGTACTCTATAAGTGCATCTTGAGGCACTATTACAATCATGGCAACATCGTTTGCAGGTAAATCAATAACAGACACTGTTGATTGTGAATTGTTGACAAACTGATTGGAAATAGCATCGTACAATTTAAATGAGCCTTCAGGTAAATATAAATTTACTGAATAGGCTTGTTCAAATGGATTATAGTAAAGGTATGTTGAAAAAGCTTCTTGTCCGAAGTAATCGGTTTTGAGCAAATCCAGTTGAAGAATTCCTTCTACATTAGTTGTGTCAATAATGGTAGCTAAAGTTCCTACGTGAGATGAGCTATAAAGCATTAAGTTTGTTTGAGCCCATCCGCCAAACATTGCATCTCCTGTAGCGTAAGGCCTTTTATTGTTCTTCACCTCTCGAAGTGCTTCGTATGCGATATAAGAGTTTGGGTCATAGGTTTCTGACCAGTCTGAATTATCCTGCATATTATTAGGGAGATAAGCAGAATAAAAAAGCCGTGATGCATTGGCCATATTTAAAACCCATTTTGCAATGCTTTTAGAGAAGCGCTCATCATATCTGAGCATGGGAACTAAGGCTCCGGCTTGCTGAAAGCCATTCATCATAAATGCATAATCATTACCACTATCATTGGCTTCGCCAATAAGTCCAGAGCAATCGAGACCGCCCCATTTTCCAACTATTGCTCCCCAGCCTCGGAGGTTTCCTCTATTGAAACACCAGTTAACCATCTTTTCAATGTTGTACTTAGTAGCAATCTCTGCATTCATTCTTGCTGCAGTATAAACACCGTAAGGTAATTGCAACTCATAGGATGGATTATCGTTCCACTTATTTAAGAATTCCATAGCCCATTCTGCCCCCTTTAAATATTCCTTTTGGCCGGTTACTATATAGGCATTATAGAGTATCCATGCTATTGCTCCACTGGATTCGGGTTGCTTAACTCCTTCATCTAATGGAGTCATTGTTGACATACTCCATGCACGATAATTCATATATGGAGATGCCCAAGGAGTATCAGATGCTCCCATTCCTCTTAGTGCAAGCATCCATTGATTAGCTATAACCATTAGTTGATCATCAAAAACCTTAATTTCAGGATATAAATTTTTTAGTTGCATAAAAAAAACATTGGGCATAGTTTCGTACCACCAGTCGCTTCCGGAGTTTGTTTGAGGGTGATTTAGATAAATATTCTCCTGAGGACGTTTATTGAAAAACTCTCTTGCCATTGATGCCCAGTTGTTTCCAAACTGATTGCTTTTATCGATATCAACAAGGGTAGCTCCAATAATTGCAGGTATTATATTAATGGCTTCACCAGAGGTTGGCGAATTTGTTCCAATAGCGGTGTGCAAACCAAAACTTGGGAGTTCCGGATAGTTTACAGAATTATTCCTAAAAAACACTGTGGGCAGGTAGTCGCCCACAATATTTTGATTAAAAACGAGAGAGTCGTATCCATGAGCAACTTTTTTCCAATCTCGCATTTCGTAGGGTTGAGGGAAATTAGGCATTAAGCTAATTCTAGGAATATTTATTTGCTGCCCTAATAGTTGATTGAATGAAACGAAAAATGTAATTATTGGCAAATAGGATAGAACTCTAATTAAATATCGCATAAACTATTTTCTAATAAAGATATACCCATTTTTAAGTTATCCTGTAAACTCCATTTGCAAAACTATACACTCTGTTATCAAAGTGGAATAAAGTTTTTTAGCAAAATATTATAATGAAAATTAAGTTAACTTGCTTCTGAAAAGTCCAAGAATAGAAACTGAATTACATTGAC
>JAQUJY010000148.1 GCA_028680705.1 Bacteroidales bacterium | reverse complement strand
GCTCTACAATAGTAGGACTGATTCTTTTTCTCATAGCTGTGTTATTTTAGAATGAATACTACAGTTATAAGTTAAGTAAGATTACTATATTTGAATAGAGCTATCCCGGAGGGATTTAGTTCAACACGCGGTATATTTTACGTCCCTCTTTTCAGCTTATTAGGTAACTTTTAGTTCCAATTTGGCTTTTTAACGTGGGATGAATAACTTGCTCCGCCCAGCGGGGCGCAAAACATACCGCTGCCCGTTGACGGTATATTTTAAACCAAATTACAATCAAATATAACAAGTCATAATCTAGAAATAAATAACACTGTAATGGACTTCTTTATTGACTACATTGGTTGGTTATTGATTGCTCTAACAGTGCTTGTTTTTTCCCTTTATAAATGGATAAGCAAGAATTCAAGGGGGTTAACTGCACAATATGAAATAGGGAAAAGAATTAATTTGCTGAACAAGAATAAACACGAACTTTTTATTGAGGCACTAAAACAATCACACTTTAAGAATATTCACTTTGATGAAAACAATTCAACTTATTACGCCAAGACAAAAGCCTCAATATGGTCTTGGTCAGAACTGATTGAGATTAGAGTTACTGATATCGGAGATGAAACGGAAATTAATTTTCTATCAATTTGTTCTCTTTTTACACAAATTATGAGTTGGGGAAAGAATCGAAGAAATGCTAAAAAATTCTTCAAAGAATTGAATAAATTATTGTAAAATCACCCCCCCCAAAAAATCCTAAAACCACATTTCATGAAATGGTTACTTTTATTCGAAATTGTGTACGTTATTGTAGTAATACTGGTTGTACTCCGCGTACTATACGATACCCGGAGTGGAGTTAAGGCATTGGCTTACATTCTTTTTATTGTTTTAGTCCCTATTATCGGCGTGCTGTTTTATTTCTCCTTTGGCATCAACTATCGAAAAAGTAAATTGTACAGCAGAAAAATAGTTGAAGATGAAGTACTCCGTCAAAAAATCCTTACCCATGTTGAGAACTATTCAGAACAGGTTTTACATTCGGGTATATTAGCTTCTGAGTATCTAAATCTGGCTCGGTTTATACGCAATTCAAGTACTAGTCCTTTAACTGGCAACAATTCCGTAAAGTTGCTACTGAACGGCGAAGAGAAGTTCCCCGCACTATTGGATGCTTTAGAGGGTGCAACATCGCACATTCATTTGGAGTACTATATTTACGAGAATGATGAAACGGGGAATTCCATAGTAGATATGCTGATTAAAAAAGCACAACAGGGTGTAGAAGTACGTTTTATGTATGATGATTTTGGAAGCCGTGGTTTAAATAAGCATTTTATCAGAAAACTCGAGAAAAACGGTATAGAAACAGTCCCTTTCTATAAAATAAAATGGTACGCCCTAGTTAATCGGCTGAACTATAGAAACCACAGGAAAATTATAGTAATTGATGGTAAAAAATCATTTATTGGTGGCATCAATATCAGCAATAGATATAGAAATGACAACAAACCTGAAAATAGTTTGTACTGGCGTGATACCCATTTAATGATAGACGGCCCCGCAACCTTTTTTCTGCAATACCTCTTTCTTTGCGATTGGAATTTTAGCGCAAAAAGTAAACTGCAGTTTGGACCAGATTATTTTCCAATATTCTCCAAAGAAAGCGAAATACGTGATGAACTGGTGCAAATTGTATCCTCTGGTCCTGATTCTAAATTGCCTGTTATTTTATATTCCCTGCTGGAAGCCATTGGGTCGGCAAAAGAACGGGTGTTGGTTACCAGTCCCTATTTTATCCCAGGAGAAAGTTTGATGGATGCCCTCATTATTGCAGCAAAAAGTGGTGTTGAAATAAAACTGCTGATACCTGGGGTATCAGATTCAATGATAGTGAATTCTGCAGCACGTTCGTACTACACTGACCTTTTGCAGCATGGGGTTAGGATATTTGAATACCAAAAGGGATTTGTACATTCTAAGGCTATGATTATTGATGATAATTTAGCCGTTGTTGGCTCGGCAAATATGGACTACCGAAGTTTCGACCTCAATTTCGAGGTCAATGCAATGCTTTACAGTAAAACGATTACGGAACAATTACAAGAAGCATTTAATAACGACCTTAAGCATTCGAGCGAGATAAACTCAACGGATTGGCTAAACAGACCCAAGTACATCCATCTTTTTGAAAAACTGGTTCGGCTACTCGCCCCAATCCTTTAGCCTAAAATATTGATTACTGATGGTTATTATCAGTATTTTTGAATGTCAAATAAAAAGTTGAATCAAGAAGAATTCAAATAAAAATATTATGCAGAAAAAAGAGATTAGATGTATTGCAGTTTTAACTTCTGGTGGCGACGCACCAGGCATGAATGCTGCAATTAGGGCAGTAACACGTGCTGCACTGGCAAATAATATAACTGTCTTTGGCATAAACTACGGATTTCAAGGAATGATAGAAAACGATTTTTTGAAATTAAGTTATGAAGATATCGGCGGTATCATAAGTTTAGGCGGAACGATACTGAAAACAGCACGATGCAAAAAATTTATGACGTACGAGGGCAGAGAGAAAGCCTACCAGAATTTGAAAGAAAAAAACATTGATGGTGTTGTGGTAATTGGCGGTGATGGGTCTTTTAAGGGTGCTGCACAGTTCTCCTCCGAGTTCAATATTCCTTTTATTGGGATACCTGGAACAATTGACAACGACATCAATGGCACAGATTATACCATTGGTTTCGATACTGCCCTAAACACGGTGGTACAGGCTGTGGATAAAATAAAGGATACGGCAAGGTCGCATGGGCGAATATTTTTTGTTGAATCAATGGGCCGCGAGGCTGGGCTACTGGCTTTGGGAAGTGGGCTTGCCTGTGGTGCTGAGGTTATCCTCATTCCAGAAGTTTTGGAACAGGAGGAGGCGTTGGATAGATTTATCCACAAAGACCTAGTAAATAAAAAAACCAGTGGAATTATAATGGTTGCAGAAGGGTACAAACCGGGAGGTGCCTTAAAAATTGCCGAAAGGGTTAAAGCACAACACCCCGATATTGAAGCAAGGGTAACCATTTTGGGGCATATACAGCGGGGAGGCAGCCCAACAGCACAGGACAGGATTGTTGCAACGCGAATGGGAATAGCGGCAGTTAGTAGTTTGCTGGCTGGGAAAAAGAATTTAATGATTGGGTTAAAAAACCAGGCTATTGTTGAGGTTGCGTTTGGCCTGGCAGAAAAAGCTTTTCGCCCAATAAATAAGGAATTTGTGGATATACAAGAGGTACTAACGCGTGATTGAAATTAACGGAATAAAATCTCTCAAAAGCATAATGCCCATTAATAAACCTCTTGCCCTGAAATAGATTGACCGAAAATTTGTCAACATCAAATAAAGATGGAGAAAGCAATTAGCTACAATAATGTCACCCCTTTGGGGTTATAAATTACTAAAATTGTCTCTGCTACAATAATTACACCCCTTCGGGGTTAAGAACTGCATTAATACTACCAACTAGGACAATCGCACTCCTTCGGGGTTAAGAACTGCATTAATACTACCAACTAGAACAATCGCACTCCTTCGGGGTTAATAACTGCATTAACTACCAACTAGGACAATCGCACTCCTTCAGGGTTAAGAACTGCATCAAT
>JAQUJY010000147.1 GCA_028680705.1 Bacteroidales bacterium | reverse complement strand
ATGGTAATATTCACCCCTGCCATTACGGGCATTGCCATGAGCTTTATAGGGATGTCACCAAACTACTCAACATTGGCAATACTCCTTTTTGTTGCTGGGCTAAGTGCCGCATTTTTCCATGTCCCATCTCCTGTGCTAATCAGAAAATTTTCAAAAGGAAAAACAGCTCAAGGTATGGGATACTATATGTTTGGGGGAGAGATTGCAAGAACATTAGGCCCCCTGATAATCACTGCTGCTATTTCGTGGTGGGGATTAGAAGGTTCATACCGTGTTTTACCCATATCCCTAATTGCATCGATAATACTGTATATTAAACTAGGCAGCATAAAGCATATTAAAATTGACAGACGAAAGCAAAACCCTATTAATGGAAGAAATATATGGAAAAAATATATTCGCTTATTTTCAGGAATTTCAGGATATCTATTCTTTAATGCAGGAATGAAAGCGTTTCTAACGCTTTACCTGGTTGTTTATCTTACGGGGAAGGGAAATTCACTTTGGGTTTCTAGCATCTCACTATCGGTGCTACAGCTAGCCGGTGCAGCAGGCAGTTTCTTTTCGGGGTATATCTCAAATCGGCTTCGCTACAGAGGGACACTCCTACTCTCATCAATCCTTAGCCCAATTCTAGTGCTGGGCCTTTTTTTCTTCAGTAATCTAACCATCCCATTTTTAATACTTGCTGGGCTCACATTCTTTCTTGCCCCACCTGTAATAATGGCCATTGTTCAGGAGCAGTCCAGTAGTCGACCTGCTTTTATGAATAGTATCTACATGACCATCAGCTTTGTGATTAATGCCCTAATGGTTTTGTTTGTTGGTGCTTTGAGCGACAGAATTGGGCTTAATTCAACAATTCTGGTTACTTCCATAATGGCGTTCGGATCCATTGGCTTTGTGTTCTTATTTACTGATATGAAAGTAGCACAAAAATCGTAACGACATTTTTATATGTGTGAACAAAGTGGATTGGGAAAGATAACTTCGCACTTCAGTTCGCATACGTGCGCTTTTTGTTCAGCAAAGCACGGATTCAAAGCCTGTCCCATTAATATTTCACGTTCGTCTTTGCGCGGACTAATAGCCCGCGCCAGTTGCGTTTTTAATATTGATTTTGGTAAGGAACATAACCCAAATTTTTATTTCAAAAAATTGTATATTTACAGTTAATTCAACAGAATTACCATATGTATTACAATGTACCTTAATTAGCAGGGTGATGCCTACTATTCCACTGTAGCCGTCCACTTCGATAAACGGAAGGAAAGGTGAAGCCGATAGCCTTAGCTAAATGAAATTGAATTCGCAAAGAAAAACTTCATCAGAAGTTCATATTTTGGCACAGCATTTAATTGAAAAATAAATTACATATGAATAATAAACAATTATCAATTTTCTTCGACAAATTAAAGCAAGTCGTGGAGGATAAAGAGTTAATCAAGTTGGTTCTATCCAATAAAAGTGATAAACTCTCTGACCTGAAAAGTATTATTGCAACAATAGTAAAACTTAAGGCAGGGTATCGTCTTAATATAGTGTATCGTCATAATACCAAGGATATTACCAAAAACTACCCTTTCGAAGAAGGCCTTGTAATAATAAATGAGATGTTTATAAACAATTTTCTAAATGGCGAAATAATAGCAAATACAGAAAATGTTATACTAACAACAAATCCAAAAGGGAAAGTTAAACTATCAATCAAAGAACCAACTTTACAGCCCTTAACAACTTTTAACCATGACAATACCAAGGATAGGTTAATTGAAACTAAGCAAAACATCTATTTACGAGAATTGGGAGTTACCAATGCAAATTGGGAAGTTCGCCACCAAATGAGCGATAAATACAAGCAAATAAACAGATACATCGAATTAATTTCACCAGAAATAAAGGAGCTTGGAAACCCTGCCGATTTACAAATTGTGGACATGGGGTCGGGAAAAGGATATTTAACTTTTGCTCTATACGATTATCTCCATAACAATCTTGAAAATAAAATTAAATTCACCGGTGTAGAGTTTAGAGAGGATTTAGTGAACCTCTGCAATTCTATTGCACAAAAGGCTGAATTTAAGGACTTAAACTTTATTACAGGAACAATTGAAAAAGCAGTAATCGATAAAATTGACGTGCTAATTGCCCTGCATGCTTGCGATACTGCAACAGACGAAGCAATATATCGGGGAATTAATTCTGATGCCTCGTTAATTGTTTGCGCACCATGCTGCCATAAACAGATTAGGAAAGAATTTAATGTAACAAACGAACTACGCCATGTTGTTAAATATGGCATTCTAAAAGAACGACAAGCCGAAATTATTACCGATAGTCTAAGAGCATTAATACTTGAGGCTTATGGTTATAAGACTAAAGTTTTTGAGTTTATTTCAACCGAGCACACGCCGAAAAACGTAATGATTGTTGGTCGAAAAACAGACTCAAATAACCCCGACAAAGAAAATATAATGGAAACGATTCAAGCAATAAAAAAAATATATGGTATTGAGCAACACTACCTAGAAAAGCTGTTAAATATTTAAAATCAGTTCACACAATCAAGCACATTTACAATGAGCACAGAGTTAATCCTAATAAGAGAGCAAATACTTAGCTGCACCAAATGCGACCTAGCCCAAACACGCAGTCACGCTATTTTTGGTGAGGGAAATTTGCATGAAAAGATTATGATAATTGGCGAGGCTCCAGGAAGGGATGAGGATTTACAGGGAAGACCCTTTGTTGGAAAATCGGGGCAACTACTCGATAAAATACTGGCTGCTTGCGGTTTTACTCGCGATGAGCATGTCTTTATTACTAATATTGTGAAGTGCCGCCCACCCAATAACCGGGTTCCCTCCCCACACGAGGCAACAACTTGCATGCCTTATTTGTTAAAGCAAATAGAACTAATTAATCCGAAGATAATAATATTACTGGGCGCAACAGCATTAAAGCACATGGCCGGGCAAGAACACAGAATTACCCGAGAACGAGGGAACTGGATTGACCTCAACGGACGGTTGGCTATACCCGTTTTTCATCCAGCTGCTTTGCTTCGTAATCCTGCATTAAAACGCCCTACCTGGGAAGATTTTAAGAAAATTGTTTTTAAGTATCGCCAACTGGTTGACCCAAACCATAAATCGGATTACGTGTAGCAAAATGTATAGGTTGCTGTTGTAAACATTAGCTGGCACTACTTACGATTATTACAATTGGTAGGTATTTGCACGCAAGATGCTTGCAGTAGTTATTGACAGGAATATAACGATTGAATATGGAAAAACTACGAGACAATCTCAGTGAAGAGACCAATTATAAGGAAAAAATCAGCAGATTAGTTGGTGAGCAAAAATTTGGCGAAGCCATAAATTATTTGCATCAGGTTATTGATTACGATAAGGATAATACCCAAGCAAAGGTCCTTCTAGAGCAGGTTAAAAAGATTAATCAGTTTCAATCTCGTGATATTTTTGCCCAAACAAACCTTGATATGGATCCGTGGCTCGAGTAGTACTCGCAGTTTCCCTCATGCAAAACCTGACACACGATTAACCAGTAACCACCAAAAAATGAAAGTATCAATTTTAGTCGATAATATTCCAGGACCAAACACTTTGGCAGAGCATGGCCTTTCATATCTTATTGAATATGAGGATAAAAAAATCCTTTTCGACACAGGTCAAA